>CAUUIU010000001.1:0-42484 GCA_963545025.1 uncultured Sphingopyxis sp.
AGATCGCTCAGTGTCTCGTGGGCTCGGAGATGTGTATAAGAGACAGGGGAGACCGCGAACTCTCCCTTGTTTCGCGCAATCTGATCGAGGGCGAACTGAAGGGTCGGCAAGGCGACTTTGTCCTGATCGACATACGCGGCGACAGTATGGAACCCGACTTCCGCCATGGTGACCAGCTTTTGGTCGACATGCGCGATAAGTCTCCGGTGCAGCCAGGTCCGTTTGCGGTGTGGGACGGCGAATGGGGCGAGTATGTCGTAAAAAACGTCGAGCGGATCGATGGCGGGCGCGTGCGGATGTTCTCGTCAAACCCCAAATATTCGCCAGCGGAAATCTTGCACGAAGAGACGAGAATTATAGGGAGGCCAGTATGGTACGCGCGGCGACTTTGATCCTGATCTTTGCATTGGGCGGATGCGCTGACACCGGGGCAGAAGACGCAGCCGAGCGCGATCGACTGCTTGAAAGTCGGATCAACGAACTTTCCAGCCGCGTAAATGACATCGAAAAACGCGTAGACGAAGACCAAATTGCGCGCGATCCGACCTTGACCTTGCCCCCGAGCAAAGGCAACGGAATGCGATAAAATTGCGATAGTCGCATTTTACGCATTGACGAGGTTGCGATAATCGCATAATTCATCTCCATCAGCCGGACGCTCCGGCCCGATGGAGAAACGCAGTGGCCCGCCACGACCCAGAACTGACCAAGGCCTTCGAAGCGAACCGCGCGGCGATCAGCGCTGCCGTTCCCGAAGCCATCATGGCCCACTACCGCGCAATGCCCGTGTCGCGTCGCCGGTCGGAAGCGTCGATTGCCGAGTTCGAGGCGACCCGCTTCGATATCCTCGCGCGTCGTCCCGGCCATCCTGACAGCGCCTATTACACGCGCCTTGCGAATGATCAGCGCGCCAAGGTTGCGGCGCTGCGGGAGTGCGGGCTGTGATCCGCGCCTTCCAAATCATTCGCACCATCCCCGGCGCCGATCTCGCGTTCGCCGTGATCGCAGCCCTGACCCTTTGGTTCACCGCCGCAGCCCTTGCGGCCGTCCTGCCCTGACCCCGAAAACGAGGAGATACCGCATGTCCGACGTCGCCGAAAAAGTGTTGCACGGTGAAATCATCTCCGTCGAGCCCGTTACCGACATCATCGAAGCTGTCGCCAAGCAGCACGGCATCGTCCTGCTCGACCGGGTCAAGTTCGACCAGTTCTACGAGAAGCTGGCCGCGAAGGCTCCGACCGAGGTCGACATCGACACCAAGGCTGGCCGCGATGCCCTGCGCTCGTTCGCTGCCGAGGTCCGCAGCGAGAAGGCTGCCATCGACAAGGCCCGCCTGCGCCTCACCGAAGAATGGCGCGGCATGGTCAGCCAAGCGAACGAGGCTGGCAAGGAAATCAAGGACCGGCTCGAGCAGCTGGCCGTCGACACCCGCAAGCCGCTCACCGACTGGGAAGCCGCCGAAGAGGCACGCGAAGCCGAGGTCAAGCGCGTGATCGACTTCTTCCGGTCGGAGCGCCGGGTCGAGGCAGGCGAGGAAGCGGCCTATATCCGCGAGCGCGGCACCGCGATCTATCAGATGGCGCTCGACCCCGACGTCTTCCGCGACCGTCTGGACGAAGCCCAGCGCGAGAAGGATGAAACCGTCGCGCATCTCAAGGACGCGCTCGACCGTGCCTTGAAGGCCGAGGAAGAGGCTGCCGAGTTGCAGCGCCTCCGCGACGAGGCGGCCGCCCGCGAGCGCGCCGATGTGGAGCGCAAGGAGGCCGAGGAAGCCGAGGCGCGCCGCATCGAGGACGAGAAGCGGGCGGAGGAAGCCCGCGCCGCCGCTGCGAAGGCCGAGCAGGATCGCCTCGCGCGCGTCGAACAGGAAGCGGCCGACAAGGCGCGCCGCGAAGCCGAAGAGGCTGCCCAGCGCGAGCGTGACGAAGAGCGCCGCCAGCATGAAGCCGCCCTCGCCGCCGAACGCGAGGCTCGCGAAAAGGCCGAGCGTGAAGCGCAGGCCGAGCGCGATCGCATCGCCGCCGAAGAGGTCGCCCGCAAGGAAGCCGAAGAGCGGGAAGCCCGTGAAAGGGCGGAGCGCGAGGCCAATCAGGCCCACCGGACCAGCGTTATGAAGACCGCGAAGGAGGCGATCATGTCCTGCGGCGCCGACGAGGAAACCGCGAAGAAGGTCGTGCTCGCGATCAAGGCGGGCGAAGTGCCCAGCGTCCGGATTGAGTTCTGATCATGACCGACAATCCCTTCGATCCGAACTACGTGGCGCCGGCCCCTGTCGATGACGTACCCGAGCCCGCCAAGGCGGCACCGAAAAAGGGCGTCGTCTATCACCGGAACCTTGAGCAAGGCACGGCCGCTTGGATGAAAGCCCGGCTCGGCCTGATGACCGCCTCCGAGATGAAGCTGATCATCACGCCGTCGACACTCAAGGTTGCCGCGAACGACAAGGCGCGCGTTCACCTCTACGAACTGCTCGCCCAGCGCGTCACCGGCCATGTCGAGGACACCTATGAGGGCTGGGATATCCTGCGCGGCCGCGAGGACGAGATCGAGGCCCGGCTGCAATATCACCAGCATTACGCGCCGGTCGAGGAATGCGGCTTCATCACGAACAGCAAATGGGGCTTCACCATCGGCTATTCGCCGGACGGGCTTGTCGGTGACGACGGGCTGATCGAGGCCAAGTCCCGCAAGCAGAAGCTGCAGATGCAGACGATCATCGAGGCGACCGCGAAAGACGAGATCCCCGAAGAGTTCATGCTGCAGTGCCAGACCGCGCTCCTCGTGTCCGAGCGCAAATGGATCGACTTCATCAGCTATTCGGGCGGCCTGCCGATGGCGACGACGCGGGTCTATCCCGACGATCGCTATGAGACGGCCATCCTCGCCGCGGCCCGCAATTTCGAGAACAAGCTCGCCGATGCGCGCGTGATCTACGAGGCGCTTCTGGCGTCCGGCGCGCGCCTCATTCCCACCCAGCGAACAGTCACGGAAATGCACGCATGAGCGATATGAACCCCGTTTGCGAAGCCAAGTCGGACCAGCTGAATGCCTCTGATTTGGTCGGCGGCCCGATCACCGTCACCATCACCCGCGTCGACGTCCGTGAGGGCGCCAAGGAGCAACCTGTCTCGGTTCATTATCAGGGCGACAACGGCAAGCCGTGGAAGCCCTGCAAGTCGATGTGCCGCGTCATGGTCGCCGCTTGGGGGCCGGATTCTAAGACCTATCCCGGCAAGGGCCTGACACTCTTCTGCGATCCGTCCGTCAAATGGGCCGGCATGGAGATCGGCGGCATCCGCATCAGCCACATGTCGCACATTGACGGCACCCTGCTTACGGCTGTCACGCTCGCAAAGGGCAGCAGGAAGCCGTACCGGGTTGAACCGCTGCAGGGCGGACAGGGGGACCAGCGGAACGACGATGGCGCCCGCGAAACCGCCGACGACCTGATCCGCCGCGCCCAAGGTTGCGAGGGACCGGACGCGCTCAACGCGCTCGCCGCCCGTGATGGCATCATCAAGCGCCGCGAATGGCTCCGCGATGTTGCGCCGGCGCTAGCGGACGAGGTCGACGCTGCCTTTCGCATCGACACCGTGAGCGAGGACAATTCGACCGCAGCAGAAGGCCCGGCCGACGAAGATCGGGGCGAGGATCATGTCGAGGACGAAACCCCGGCATGGCGCGGGGCCGTCGATGCCCATCTCGACCGTCTCAAAGACGCGCAGGCAATCCACGGCGTGCATCAGGCAATCCTGGACTTCGAGAACAGTCTGGCAGGCCTGCCCGACGATGCGCGGCAGGAAGTCGCCGACGCCGAACATAACGCGCAGATGCGCTTCAGCACCGCGACGGGCGGCTAGTTTTCACCAGCAGGGACCCGCCCGGTGTCAAGCCGGGCGGTGCAATTCAGAGGAGTTTGAGATGGGCGCGCCTGTCGACCACAAACGGATGAAGCCCAAGGCAGGCGCCAAGCCGACTGCGGCCGAGCGCCTCCATATGGAGCGCGTCGCCGGGCTGCCGTGCCTCGTGTCGGGCAAGCGTCCGGTGACCGTCCACCATGTGACCGGGTACGCCGACCGCATGGGCCGCTTCTCGCGCTCGCATCGGCTGGTCGTGCCGCTGATCGCCCGCTTCCATCAGATCCAGAACGGGCCGCACGAAAGCGTCGAGCGCCTGTCTCATCGGGGCTTCTACCAACGGCACGGCATCGACCTGCTGAAGGAAGCCCGCCGCCTCGAATTTGAAAGCATCGAACTCGGCATTTTGCCGACTGAAGGAGCATAACCATGGGAATTTTGAGCTTTTTGCGCGCCGTGCCGAGCGAGCCGGCCATCGATTGGGAGGCGAAGTTCAAGGTGGCCGCCAAGGATTTGGCCGACGCGAGCTTCAAGATCGAGGCGCTCGAAACCGAAAAGGCCGCCCTCCTCAAGGAAGTTGAGGGCAACGCCGACACAATCGTCGATCTGGGCGCCGAGGTCGATGCTCTGAAAGCCGACTTCAACCAACGCCTCGCCGATGCCGTGCAGGACTATCAGGTCGACGCCGAGAAGTTCCGCGCGAAGGCGAAGGCCGACAGCAATCGGGCGAAGAACAAGCGCCGGGATGCGGCCGCGAAGAAGGGGGCGGGCAAGTGAGCGACACCGCAACCCTCGAAGCGCTCGGCTTCACGAAAGACGAGATCGCCGAACGCATCATCGACCGAGCCGTCCAACAACTCCTCCACGCGGAAGACTATGACGAGGACGGCCACTCCTATGGCGTACCCAGCTCGTTCGCCTCGGCAATCGATAAGGTGATCCGCGACAAGCTGGACGAAGCCGTCATCAAGGCCGGTGACGAGGTGATCGCGCCGAAGATCGCTTCGCTCATCGACGACCATGTCATGGTCCGCACGAACGAATGGGGCGAGAAGAAGGGCGAGCCTGTCAGCTTCACCGAATATCTCGTCCAGCGCGCAGAGGCGTACATGGCTGAAGAGGTCAATTACGACGGCAAGGCCAAGGGGCAGTCGGACAGCTACTCGTTCCGCAAATTTGGGACGCGGGTCGCCTACATGATCGACAAGCATTTGGCGTTCCATATCGAGCAGGCGATGGCTGCGGCGGTCCAGAATGCCCATTCGACCATCGCATCGAGCCTGAACGACGCGGTCAAGATCGCGATCAGCAATCTGCAGGTCCACCTTAAGACGGAGGTGAAGACGCGATGACCGCTCCCGCCCATACACCCGCTCCGTGGTTCGTCGGCGCGCAGAATGATGGTCTCGTCATCCTCGACGGCCCACCCTCGCCCGCTCCGTATGACGGCCCGATCCCGAAGGCTCATGGCCCGAATGTGATCGCGACGCCGAACTTCCGGCTCCCGGAGCACGAGGCCAACACCGCGTTGATCGCCCGCGCCCCCGACCTCCTCGCCCAGCTCAAGGTCGCCAAGCGCCACCTCGACGACATGGCCGCGTTCATCGGCAAGGCGAACCGGGGCGAGTTCTCGGGCTGCTACAGCTTCGAGGGGATGGAAGAGGATATGCCTGCGATCCGTGCGGCGATTGGGGGTGGGGCGTGAGCGCGGCATTCAAGCGCGGCCAGACCGTCTATGACCGGGCGGGGGCAAAATTCCAGTTCGAGGAATCGCTGTCCGGCGACCGCGCGCTGGTCCGTCCCATCATGGCGGTCGACGGGTACGACGGATTGGATGAGTATTCGAGCGACGCCCCAACCATCGTGTATGCGAACGCAATCTTCGCCAAGCCCCCGCTCGCGGCCATCGACGCTGACATTGCGTCCGCGACGGCGCGCCTCGACGAGGTCAAGGAAGAGCTGTCCAATGCCGAGTGCGACCTAACCGCCAAGCAGCGCGACGTCCTTGCTCGCATCGAAAAGCTGCAAGCCTATGATGGGCTGCAGCGGATCGAGGATTATCTCGACGGCAAGATGACGCATTTCGTCGTCACGTCCGGCTATAGCGCGAACAAGCTGTGCATCATGACCGCAGACGATCTTCTGCAATGCAAGGATGATCGCGGGCGCCCGACAGACGAAATCAAGCTGCTCTGCCTGTTCGGCACCACAAGGTCATACGGTGCGCCGAAGCGGTCGGCGGAGTGGCGGCTGAACCATTACTACGACGGCTCCGGTAGCTGGCAGAAGGTTCAGCCCGCAACCTCATACGAGGAAGCCGTCGAGATAATCCACCGCGAGTTGAAGGTGATCTTCGACGCTTATTTCGCCGAGGAGCCGGAGAAGCGTCGGACCTACATCTTGGACGAGGTGATCCAGAGCGCGAATGCTGTCGGCTATTTCGTGCCGCCCGAGGCCGAAAAAGCCTTGCGCGATGCCAAGGTCGAGAACGCCCGCAAAGCATTCGACGAAGCGAACAAGAAGGCTGTCGAGGCCCGCCAGAAGTTCGACGCGCTATTCGCGGAGGCCCAGCCATGACCCGCGGCAAGCAACCCGGCCACGTCGAGATCGCGGGCGGCAAGACCTATTACGTCACCAGCGCGGGCGATTTCGTCCAGCACGACCCGGCCAAGTACCAGGCGCAGCGGGAACGCAGCCGGTGGGCGCGGAACAAGCGGCTGCCGGTGGATGAGCGGGAGATGGTGCTGTGAAGCTGCCCGTCATCTATCACGGGACGCCCTTGACCCCGCGTGCTGCGCTGAATGCGATCATGCCGGGACGGGCTGCCTGCGTCTCTTTCTATCGCCCTGAGGATTTGGAGGCGGTGCTGGCCGTGTGCCCGCAGCTCATGTTTCGACCACGGGGCGTTCAGCTTCTGGATGCAGGCGATGCGCGCCGGCAGGGAATGGGACGAGGCGGATCGGCAGCTTTGGTGGCGGGCGTATTACGACTGGCTCGATCCGATGCTTTTCTCGCCGGGACGCTGGGCGATCATTCCGGACAGCCCCGCAGCGCCCTCTCAGGTCAACGACGGCCTCTTGAACGACTGGCCGTTCGGCGATCGAGGTGCTCCGGTCTGGCACATGGACGGACCGATCGAGCGGCTCGCGCGGTTATGCGAGCGGTTCCCGCGGGTCTGCCTCGGCTGGATCGGGCATCCCAAATTGCAGCCGGTCGGGTGCGAGGCCTATTTTCGCAAGATGGACGAGGTCGCCCGCCTCATGGGCAATACGTGGCACCCGCTGCACATGCTTCGCGGGACTCTCGTCGCGCGGGAATATCCGTTCCTGAGCGTCGACAGCACCAGCCTCGCGCAGAACGGCCATCGATATGACTGGCAAGACGGGCAATCCGACATCCTCGAGTTCAGGCTTGATGCCGATGGCGTCTGGCGCTGGCGCGGACGCAGTCGTTATGCGGATCGGCTCGAACGAGGTCATTTCTCCCCAAGAGTTCAAGCAGCGCTGCGAGCGAATCGTGCAGCAGCACAGCGGACACGAGATGCACCGCCAGTTCGATATCCTCTCGAACCTCACGCTTTGCAGCTTGGGCTACTCTGAGGGTGTCGACGTCTTTCGCGACAGCGTTCGCGATTTCCATAGTGGAGACGCCTGATGCCCTACGCCTGCCTCAACCTGCATTGCCCGAGCGTCCAGATCGACCACGAAGGCTCCTACGCCATCGTCGAGGACGGCCCCCGCTTCAAGGTCGAGCCCCTGTCCACCGGCACCGGGCCCGCGACCTTTCCTGAATTTGACGAAGCAGAGGACTGGCGCGGGAAGCGGCTGGTCGAACTGAAAGGCGCGAGCGTATGAACGGCCTTCTCCCCAACATCACCTATCTGTCCTGCCCGCTCTGCCAAGGGACGCGCAAGATATTCGACGACCAACCCTGCAGCCAGTGCGCCGATCCCGACATCGCTCGCGTACGGTGGATGCTGCCCCGGCTGTCGGTCGGACAGATCGACTTCCTGCGCGCCTTCGAGCACACGCTCGCTGACCAGCCAGTGACCCGCGAGGAGCGGGCCGCTTTCCCGTTCGACCTCTTCGTCGAGGACGAGCAGTCCGGCGAGCAGGATTACGACGGGGAATGGTTCGTGCCGCAGAAAGCCTATTGGTTCGCCAGCGGTCACGCGCATTCCGGCCCCTGCGGAAACGGCGAGTTCATCCGGTACAATCCGACCGGCTTGCTGTTGCGCGAATGCCTGATGGTCGGCGCCACTGCGTACATTCCGCATATGTACCCGGCCCGCCATGACGAGCCCGTCGAGCAGAGGAACATCGACGCATGACCGTTTACGCATCCAGCACGTCCGTATCGGTCAGCAAGAGCAAGGCCGAGATCGAAGCCATCCTCGAACGCTACGGCGCTTCGCAGTTCCTTTCGGGCTGGGACGCGAGCAATGCGATGATCGGCTTCACCATGCCGGTCGGCGAGGAATACCGGCAGGTCCGGTTCATCCTTCCGATGCCCGACAAGGCCGACCGCCGCTTCACGCACCACAGCAAGGGAATGCGGACGGCCGACGCGGCACTGAAGGAATGGGAGCAGGCCTGTCGCCAGCGGTGGCGGGCGCTCGCACTGGTGATCAAGGCGAAGCTCGAAGCCGTCTCGGCGGGAATCAGCATTTTCGAAGACGAGTTCCTCGCGAACATCGTCATGCACGACGGACGCACGGTATCGCAGCACGTTCGCCCGGCGCTGTCGCAGATCTATCAGGGCAACATGCAGCCGCTGCTGCCAGACTATTCGGGGGACGCATGACCGACCTCCTGACCATCGAAGAGACCTGCGCGCGGCTTGCCATTTCGCCGCCGACCCTGCGCCAATTGCGCCAAGAGGGGCTCATCGGTTACGTCAGGATCGACGGGCGCAAGATTCGGCACACCCCTGACGACATCGCCGATTACCTCGCGCGCCGCCGCGTAGCCCCCCGTCCGCAGGAACTGCACCCATGCCCAGCCCCATCCCCAAAAAGAACTCGCCGCACTGGCACTACGACTTCGTCAGGAACGGTCGTCGGTTTCATGGCTCGACGGGCACAAGCAACAAGCGCCTAGCGCAGAAGATCATCGACCAGCGGTTGCACGAAGCGCTGCTGCCCGAACAGAAGAAGCCGCCGATCACTCTCGACGACGCCGCGGGCTTCTACGAGGATCACGCTCGCAACCTGTCGAGCTGGAAAACCACCGAATATATCCTTGCCGCGCTGATCACGGGGATCGGCGGCGGTCTGCTCCTTTCCGAGGTGACCCAGCGCAAACTCATCGACCATTATGCCGCGCGCCGCGTGCGCGACGATGGCAAGCTGCGCGCGAACAGCAGCATCAACCGCGAGATCGAGGTCGCGAGCGCGCTATGGCATCGCGCGGAAAAGGCGAAATTCGATGTGGGCGAGATGCCAGACTGGAACGCCCTTCGGTACAAGGCGCAAGGAACGCGCTGGCACCTTCTCGACGCCGGCGACCAGCAGGACGCCTATCTTGCCGCGATCCGCGATGACGTGCGCCCAGCGGTCGAGTTCCTGCTCCTGTCGGGCTGGCGGCGCAGCGAGGTCGTCAATCTCGGTTGGAACGACCTCGATCTGCCCAACCGGACGGCGTGGACCCGCGTCAAGGGCGGTGCAATGGTCGAGCGCCCGCTGACCCAAGCGATGCTGCTCATCATCGCCAACCAGCCGAAAGCTGGCCCCAAGGTCTTCACCTATGTGTGTAAGCGCGCGACAGCGAGCGGAGGCAGGCGCGAGCGCGTGAAACGGCGTCAGGGCGATCGCTACCCGCTCAGCGCCACCGTGATCCGCGAGGCCCATGAAGCCGCGCGCGAGACGATCGAAGCGCCGAACCTTCGCCTGCATGATCTTCGGCACACCCGTGCGACCCGCGTCCTGCGACAGACCCGCGACCTGGCGCTTACGAAGCGCGCCCTCGCTCACCGCAACATCGCGACGACGCTGAAGTATGCCCACGTGCTCGACGATGATGTTCGGAGCGGCCTCGATGCAAGCGAGTCCCGCACAACTCCCGAAGCCGCTAACAGCGAACAGAAGAAAGCTTAACGATTTTCGATGCTTGGGAAATCTGCGCCATCCCCGTGTAAACGAGATGCTCTACCAACTGAGCTAAGCGCCCCAACCTGTGGGAGCGGCGCAAATGCGGCGGTTTCGCCCGTTCGTCAAGGGGCTTTGAGAGCAAGCCTGACGAACAGAAAGAAAACGAAGCGCAACGAGAGTCCCGCACAAGTCCCGAACTCCGTTCGCGGGCTGTTCCCGGTCCGCGCCGCATGACCGGCTTCACCCAAATGCGCCAGTCCCTCGTCGACCGCGGCCTCGTCTGCGCGTCGACCGGCCGCCTGACCGATGCCGGGCTCGCCTATTCCGATCAGGTAAAGCGCGAGGTCAGGGATGCGCCGCCTCCGCCCGATGAGGCGCCGCTGTTCGTGCGGTGGAATACGGGGAGGGCTGGGCGATGAGCGCTGACCACGACACCATCCGCCGATCCCTCAGCAAGGCCGCACAGCGCCTGCCCACAGCAGCGCGCCAGCTCTTCCGGCAATTTCTGGCCGATCTGCCCCCCGCGCCCCTCGACGAGCGCTCGGACGGCCGACGCAAGCATTCGTGGCATCGCAAGTCGAAGCCGAGACGACCCACAAGGCGCGCAATCGTGAAGCGCCGGAGCAAGCAGATGGAGATGTTCGATGCCGATGACATTGTTTGAACGGATGAGCCGGCTCGCTGCCAAGGCGCATCAAGACGAAGAGCCAGAGAGCGAAGGGGTCAAATGCTCACTCTGCGGCAATCACATGACTTTCGGTGCGGCCTCTGCCGCGATGCGGGCGCGCCATGACGAAAGCGAGATGGTCGGCATGATGGCCATTTTGACTGGCTGGAAGCGCGACGGCGACCGCTGGATATGCAGTCGACACGACCGAAACCCGAGAGGCGACGAATCTCTTGCGAGCAAGGAGCAGCCCCATGAATAACCCATCATCCCCGCGCGTGACGCAGGAAGACCGCGATGCTGCTGCCAACCTCAGCGACGCTTGGTTGGGCATAGCGGGGGATAGCAACGAGGTGCGGCAAGGACTGCTCGACGATTGGCATGTCGTCCAAGCCTTCGCCCGCCACCGCCTCGCCCATACCACCGATGGGCACAGCACGGCGGGGGAGCCTGTTGCATGGCTGTACGAGTGCGGTGAACCGTTTCCGGTCCGCTACATCCATGATGTCCGGATGCCAGCGTACCTCGCCGACGAGGACGGCTGGACGGAAACGCCCCTCTACGCCGCCACCCCTCCCCATACCAGCGATACGGCGGGGGAGGGCTGGCGCGACATTGCGAGCGCCCCGAAAGACGGTACGCGCATCTTGGTCCGCTTCGGCGAGGCTCTAGGTATCCGCGTCGATGCGGCAAGGTGGATCGCCAATCAGCGCGGTTCGGGCGGCTATTTCTCTTCCCACATCGTCGAGCACGTCCAAGGTGAACGCTACATGCGGAAGAACCAGCCGGGGCATTGGATGCCCATGCCATCGGCCACCCTCTCCCAGCATACCAGCGATAGCGCGCTTCGGGAGGCATGGCAGCCTATCGAAACGGCACCGCGAGACGGAACCGAGTTCATCGCTTGGTCGCGCAACATCGACCGGCCGCTTCACGCTGGCGGTTGGAACGAACGTTGCCGCTTCAACCCGGATAGCGGGGCTTTCGAGATTTGGGGCCGCATTGATTATGACGAGGATGGCTGGGACTGCCTGTCATATGTCGAGCCAACGCACTGGATGCCCGAGATCCCCGCTCCCGCAACCTTATCAACGGAGGCAAAGTAGATGGATGAGCGCCGATGCAACAACTGCCTCGAAACAGGCGGGGTGATCCGCATGTGGGGCGCTGTTCATTGGTGCCGCCAATGTGCGACCGACGCCGGGGAGATGGGTCGGCGAGCCATCGTGCGCCACGATTACGGAAGCGATGCCGGAAATTTCACCCCCGACGTTCTCAAGCGCATCGCGAACGGGCCGATCATGGATTCGAACGCGATCTATCTGCCCGCTGGCAAACTATCGAAAGCCGAGGCTGACGCTCGCGAGCGCGCCATAATCAATGACAGCCAGTCGAAACAGTTGCGCCAGCCGCGCCTCTAAGCCAGCGTCCGCCCATGACCGAATCGCGCTACGAAGTCCGCGGCCCCGATCCTGACGGCGACTGGTTCGTCGTCGAGGTGGATTGCGACGACGAAACCTGCATCGAACAGACCTATGCGACACAGGCGGACGCCCAGATGGCTGCCGATGCCCTCAACGCCTCGTAGCGGACCGCCGCCGAAGGGCTATTACGGCGTCGTGGCTGTCGGCGACGGTTGGAGGCCGGTGACGCCTGAGAGCAGCGCGCGCACCCTCATGCTTCAGGATGCCCTCGACGCGGGAGCGACGCATATCGGGCACTGGACCGGCAGGAAGTGGGAGCATGTCGAGCCGGTGGATTCGGTGTGACGCGCGAGTTGACCACCGGCCAGCGCAATCGCCTCAGCGCGCTCGCAAAGGCCGGGCAGTCGCTGCCGTGGGGGCGATCAGACCCCGCGCTCGCAAAGATGCGCCTGGTGCGGAAATATGGCGGGCCGATGGGCGAGGAATATGCGGACCTCACCAGCGACGGCTTGGCGATGGCGCAGCGGATACAGAAAAGCGCGGGGAAGGCCTAAGCCCGCCCCGCGCTCCTGCGCCCCAGCAGATATAGCGTTACCGCTTCGCAGCGTCCGTGAGCTTGTCCTGAAGCCGCTGATGACCAGCGTCGTTCTCCGCCATCAGTTCGGCGAGCGAGGCCTTCGCGGTCGCCTGATCGCCCTCATTGTCGAGCAGACCGATCGCCTGTTCGATGATCGACTTCACCGAGGAGACGCCGGCGAGCGCCGGGCCGATGTGCTTGATGGCGTCGAGGATGGTGTCGAGGTTCATGGTCATGCTCCCGCAATGGCGGCCGTGGCCGAGGTGATGGCAGCAAGGGCCTCGTCGACCGCCTTCTTGTAGCTGTCGGCGTTCCCGGCCCGGTATGCAGCGCGGGCGGCGCCCACGAGGGCATATGCCCGGTTGTCGAGGCCCTTGACCCGTTCGGCCGCTGCGCCCCGGAGCACGCCAGCATCGACGGCCAGTTCCATGGCGGTGCGGAAGGCTTTGTAAGCAACCTCGGCACCGCGTGCGCCGCTCTCGTCGAGCGTGGTCTTGTCGGCGATCGCGACAGGCGCGGGCGGGACGGTCGGCAGGGTCGTGCAGGCGGGCAGCGTGAGCGCCAGCGCGGCGGCGAGGAATAGCTTTCGCATCGTCATTCTCCTTATTTCGGATCGGCGGGAGGATCGGAAGGCGGCGCATTCGCAAGGCTGGCGCCCATCCGGTCGACGCTGCGCTGCGTCCAACGGCCCTGCACAGCCTCGATGATGCGCTGAAGCACGAGCAGGAAGGCCGCGACGTCGAAACCATCGCCGACAAGGCCGCGCTCGATCGCGCGCCAGAGGAGAAACACCACGCCGATGCCGATGGCACTCAGTAGGGCAATCTCGCTCCCGTGGTCGGTCAGACGTAGCGAAGGCACCTTCACGACAGCCCGCCCGCGCGCAGACCGCGCTCGAATATCTGGGCATAATCCTCGATCAGGTCCGCCTTATCGCGGCCGTTGATAATCGTCCGCGCGTTCATGTACTGGACGCGGGTCGCGACGCCTTTCATCGGCAGGCAGTCGCGCAGCTTGACCCCGGTAAACCAGCCCTCGTCCATGCCGCGGCGCAGGATGAAGGCCGAGATAACCGGCTCCATCACCTTGTCGGGGTTCGCGAGGATTTCGCCCGGCTTGCAGAGACCGGCGTCGGAACAGGCTTTGTCCGCCTTCTTGTAATTGAATTCCCACGTGAGCTGCACGTCGCCGCGGCCGTACCAAGGCCAGTAGCGGAGATGCTTCTTCCGCCACGCCTCGGACAGCCAGTAGGCCTCGCGCACCGGCTCCATGGTCTTGTTGCTCTCGTGCCAAGGCGTCGCGAGCATATAGGCCTGATGCGATAGGGGTGCCCCCGCTGCAGCGTTGAGGATGCGCTCGATGCCCGCGACCTGTGAGGGCGAAAACGGCCCGAGGCGCGGGCGGGTCGACGCGAAGAATTCTGCTCGGTTCATTGTTTCCGCTCCTTTTCGTCGATCCTGTCAGCCAACTTCGAGATGGCGCGGGGCAGTTCCTCGCCGAGGGTGGGGGTTGTCGGCATCGCGATGATCATCTCGAGCGGCCCGACGATCTCGGTGCAGACCAGCGTCAGCCGTGTCGCGGCGTCGCGCACGGCATGGATCGCGGCGATATTCGCGTTCATTTCAGCCTCTGATCGAGGTGCTGAATGGTGACGGTCAGCGCCGAAAGCGACTTCGCCAGTTCGATGTCGGCAGCGGCGCGCGCAACGTCGGCCTCTTTGCGCTCGCCCGACACAGCCCGCTCGCGCCAGACGAGATAGGCGATCATCAGACCGAGCGGGCCGAACTGCCCGAATGCGGTGACCAGTTCCGGCGTCAACGCAGCCTCCGCCAAGCATATGCCGAGGCGAGCGCGAGCACCGAGATCACGGCGAGGATGATCGCCACGGCGAGGTGATCGTCGGAGGTCATGCGGCCTCCATCTCCATCAGGCGCTTCTGGAGCCGATGCTCCCGCTTCATGATGACGAGGCGCATCTCGTCGTCGATCTCGTCGCGGAATCGGTCCGCCTGAAACGAGAGCCTTTGCAACTCGTCCCGGACCTCGTCAGCGGTTTCGTAGGTCTCGATCGGCGTTTCGAGGTCAATCTCCATCGGCTTCCTCCCCGTCCGCCGCGAAGGGTCCCTTGCGCTCGATGAACATCTCGATGCGGCCTGCGATCAGCGGCATGCTGAGTCCATAGGTCGACCGCGATGCCTCCAGGATGATCGAACGCTCGTCGGTGGAAAGCCTGCCAGTCCCGCCTTGCGCGAGGCGGTCAGCGAGCAGGATGCGCTTCATGGGCGCGCTTTTCAGCGGAGGAGAGCCGGGAGGCAGCGGCAGGCAAAGGCAGTTCGCCATCGCGTCGCCCAGCGTCCAGTCTTCGGCGGTTTCCCCGTCCGGCTTCCACTGAATCGCCTTTCCCCGCGGGTCGAGCATCACAATATCGAAATCGAAATCCATAAATCCTCCAGATCAGGCGGGTGCGAACAGTTCGATGCGTCGGGGGGTGCCGTTGAGCAGTATCTCGGCAAATCCGGCCGCCGCCCCCGCTGCGGGGAAGAGGGTGCCGTCGCCGCGCACCGCAACCGGGTGGGCGGCCGATCCGAGGGCGAACTGCGCAGTTTTGTCAGCGTTGGTGGCACCCGTTTCAGCTGCTGCGGACGCGCCCGCACCGATGGCGATGCCCTCGGACCCAGCTGCAGCAGCGGCACCGATCGCGACGGCGAAGCCCGTGGCGCCGGCCAGCGCATCCGCGACATCGCCGATGAAGACGTTCGAACCGCCATTGGTGAGGGTGCCGCCAGCGAGCCGGCCCATACCCACGTTCCCGCTTCCGTCCTGCACACGATAGAGTGCGCGGTAACCGAATGCGGTCAGGTGATTTGCGGTGGTCGCGTCGCGTCCTGCCTCATAGCCGAAAGCTGCGGCATTCTGCCCGGTCGTCAGCGCGACCAGTGCCTGGCCGCCGAACGCGGAGGCGAGCGAGCCGGTGTAGGACTGCAGCGCGCCGTCACCGAAGCCGCTGTTTCCATTGGCGTTGATGATGTTCGAAAGCGCCGAGGAGCCGAAGGCGTTGTTGCCGCTGCCCGTCGTGCAGCTGACAAGCGCATTCGCGCCGACCGCGTTGGTGTCCGATGCCGAGGTTGCCGAGCCGAGCGCACGGTAACCGACGCCGACAGCGCGGGCACCGGTGAACGCCCCGCCCGCAATGCCGCTCAGCGATTTCCAGCCGATGCCGACGTTGTGCGAGCCCGTCGTGAGGCGGTAGCCAGCCTGATACCCGGCGACGACGTTGCCGAAGCAGGTCGTCGCATTGAAGGCGGCGTCAACACCGATCGCCACATTCTCGAAGAGCGTCGTGCCGCTGAAAAAGCTCGTCGTGCCGATCGCAACGTTGCGGTAGCCGGAGGTGCATTCGTAGAGCGCTTTCGGCCCATAGGCGGCGTTATTATAGCCCTCGGTCAGCTTGCGGAGCGTCTCGTACCCCATGCCTGTGTTGTCATAGGCATTGTCGGCATCGCGCATGACGTTCGGCCCGAAGGCGCAGTTGCCATAGCCGGCGTTCGGGTTGGCGTTCGAGGTCTCCCCGGTGAGGCTGAGCAGCGCGCCGAGGCCAAAGGCATGATTGTTGCCGCCCACGTTCGGAAGGCCCGGGTCGTCGACCAGATTGCGCAGGCCGTCGCCGAAAGCGAACGAGAACGGGAAAAGCGCCTGATCCGGCGTGTAGATGTCCGCCGTCTTGTCGATAAAGGTCTGCTTCGACACCGGGGCCGCCGCGTCCCCCTGATCCTCGTAATATGGCGCGCCCACGATGCGCTCATAGAGCCGCAGCTCGCCCGTCTCGGCGCTGCTGAAAAACTCCCCGGGGACGAAATCAGCAACCCCGTCCGCGCGCGTGGCGCGATAGTTCGTGAAGGCCTGAGCGGCGAGCGCCGAATCCGCGGCGGTCTGTGCATAGGAGGGGCCGAGGATGACCTCGTTCTCGATCAGCACCCGGCGCTTACCGACCCATACCTGATGCTGATAATAGCCGTCCGGAGCGCGATACGAGAAATTGCCGTCGTGGTCGGTCGTGATCGGCTGATTGATCGGATTATCGTTGGTGTCCGTGATCGTCGCCAGTTCGCCCTCTGCCGTATAGACAAAGACCGAGGCGCCCTCGACGGGGCGGCCATTCTCGTCAGTGTAATTGCCGTTGTACTGCGTCATCAGATGGGCGTCCCGTAGTTGATGGCATTGGCGGAGACCTCACCCGACACGACGCTGTTTCCGTTCGCGTCGGTGACCGTGCAGGTGAAGGTGGCGTCGAAGCTGTCGCCGGGGCCAACGGCCGCAGCGCGGAACGTGGTTGCCTGCGAGGTCGGGGCGATGATCGTCCAGTCGGTGGGTGCCGCGTCGGTCCGCTCCCACAGGAAGGTATAAGGCGCAGTCCCGCCGCTCGGGGTCGCGACAACCTCCGACGTCGTCACACCGCCCGGAGGCGTGCTGTTGCGCGCGCCGAAGCTGTCCGGTGTGACATCGACCGTGAACGCGGCCGATGCGTTGTTGAAGACCTCGGACAGTCCGCCAGCGTCGCGGATCAGGACGGCTCCGATTTCGGCGACGCCTCCCGCATCGCGGACCATCACCGCGCCAAGCTCCGAAAAGCCTCCTGCATCGCGAACCCCGGTCACGGCGCGGCCTTTTTGAGCCAGATGTCACCGACTTGGGTGGTTGGGTCTGCGGCGTCATGGGCCGTCAGAAACACGCGGCCCGACTCCATTGCGCCATCGGCATGATAGAGGTGAACGCCCGCGCCTTGGCGGCTGATGTTTCCGGTCAGAGTGCCACCGATCAGGGGCAATGGGTCGGGGATACCCGTCGCCGCGCGGAGAGCCGCTTGATTGGCGAGCGTAAGCAGCGCGCGGCCGTAAGCAGTCGTCGCGAGGGCGGCGATCGCGCTCAGGTCGGCGTCGAGCGGCTGAAACTGCTGCCCGGTGACCTTGATCGACGGGACATAGAAGACGATCTCGCCATCGTTGTCGCGGACGCGGATCGAATAGTCATCGCCTGCCGCGAACACGAAAGCGGGGGAATCGTCCCGATAGATCAGGCCGCCGAGCGTGCGGAATGGCTGCGCGGCCGCCGTCGTGAGCGCTTCGTTCCAGAAGGTCGCGAGCGGGTGCGTCTCGGGATCCTGCCCCGGCTCGCCAATGAAGACATAGCCCCCGAAAAGCGGATCACCGTCCTCGTCGAGGAAGAGCGGAAAAGGGTTGTTGATGCGCTGGGCCATGTTAAATTGCCGCCATGAGGATGCTATTGCGCGTCATCGCGTTCCCCCTTTGCTGGCTGTTTACGCCCGGGATTTTCTTCTTCTTCGGCATAAGCGCGCCCTACTGACCGCGGCGCCGCTCCGCTGAGCTGCTGCTGCAGCACCGCCTGCAATCCAAGAATGTCGTTCGCGAGCGCGGGCTCGGCCTTCGCGATCGCCGAGAGGCGCGCTACGTGGGCGGTCGCGGCAGCCGGGTTGGGCTTCTTGCCCGCGCCGGCGAGCCAGCGAACCATGCGCTGCGAGGTCAGCATGCGGGCGGTGACGTTGGTTGCGAGGGCGGACAGGCCGGCCGTCGCAAGGCCCAGCCCGAACTCGGGGATGGCGTTGACCGCACCCCCGCTGTTGCTGTGGTTGGCGAAGCGCTGCGAAGCCTTCGAGCCTTCCGCAACCTTGGCGAGGTCGTTGAGTGCGGCGCGCGCATCGCGGCCGAAATACGCCAGTTTGGCGGTCTCGCCGATCCCGTTCCAATGCGTGAGAAAGTCGTTCAGGCTGAAGGCGTCGCCCTCGGCATTCTGGCGCCCGCGCGATGCCCGGCCGAGCGCCTGGATCACCGACGAGCGCGCGATGGCCTGCTCTTCGGCTGGCAGAGCGTTGAGCAGCTTCACGGCGCGAGCATTGTTGCCCTGCAAATCGGCCATCAGCCGCTTCGTGACCTGTTCGCCGCTTGCGGAGCCGTCCTTCCCGATCAGCGGCGTGACGACGTCGTCGGTGAGCTCGATATACGACTGCCATTGCCCGTCCGCGCGCTGGAAAGCGTCGGCCGCTTCCTCGAGGCCGTGCTGGCGAAGGCCGTCGTCGATGTCGCGCGTGATCGCGTCCATAACGCGCTTGGCGCGCGCCGACGACGCCCCGCCGCGAACATTGAACGTGGCGAGATCTTCGCGGAGCGTCGTGCGGATGTCGCGCAGCGCCTGCACCGTCATCGGGCCTTCGGTCATGCGATCTCGAACGCGCTTGAAGATGTTCCCCGCCGTTTCCGACAGACCGGTGTCTGCCATTGCATCGATCTCGTCGGAGAGCGTCTGGAATGCATCGACTGGGCGAATCCGTGCGTCACCGGCCGCTCGCTCGGCAGTACGGTACAGCGCCGCGCCCTTGTCATGCTCACGCTTGATCGCTGCCGCTGCACCTTGTGAGATGCGATAGCCGAGGCCCTCGCCCTCCATCGGCTCGCCGAGGCTGCGGGCAATGCGATCGCGGGCAGCCTTGGCGCTATCGAGGGTCAATGCTGCGCGGTCGACGATAGGACCGACACCCGCCTGTGTCTGCGCGACCTTGCCGGTTGCGGCCGCGACGCGCGAACTCATATCGGGCGCATAGGGCTCCACACCCTGCCGCTTCGCCGCTGCTGCATACTCCGCCGCGTCAGAGGGTGCTCCTGCCGCCCGAGGAGCGCGCATAACGGCCTTTTCGCCGACCTTGCCGACGACACGGCCGCCGAGCGCTCCGAGCGTGCCTTCTACCGCTGCGCTGGAGAGCCGGTCGCCGAGATCACCTTCGCCAGCGCCGGCGCCATGCACAGTGCCATATGCAGCGCCCTCGGCGGTCATGCGTCGGGTCGCGGCCGATGCTGCAGCGCCGCGCGCAGCAGCCATCCCTTCGCCCGCCCGCAAGGCCGAGGTGCCTGCCTGCCGGGCTGCACCGGTCGCGCCGGTCGGGAGCAGGAACGCGCCTGCTACTTGTCCGGCGCCGTAAGGCAGCGGCCGCTCTTCGCGCGAATAGTCCCACGCGGCATTGAGTTCGTCGCCGCCGATCGCGCCGGCAATCTCGTCACCGAACCCCATCGTGCCGATATCGGCAACGCCGAGCGCTGCGGCCCCCACCGGGCTGTCCGCAATCCCGGAGTACCAAGGCGTATCAGCATTGTCGGGGATCAGGTGGAAATTGTCCCAGCCCGGAACGAGAGACTTGATCGGCTTCGACGGATTCGCCTTGTGCGCCTGAATGACCTCGTCGATCTTCGCGCGCATCGGCGTGCTCGACGACACTCCGAATGGCTTGTATTGTTCGTCGAGATAATCCCCGATCTCGCTGGAAGAACGGCCGTTGGCCACCATTTCTGCAACCGTATTGCCCAGATGGTAGAGACTGGGCTCCGGTCGAAAGCCGGTTCCTTTCTCGGTCACACCGTCGATGTCGGTGCCGCCCTGATCGTGCGCCCCCTTCGCGCGGGGAAGTGCAGGGCCCTTCGAGCGCTCGTCATATTCGCGGAACTGCTCGGCAAATGGACGGCCGTCATGCTCGCCGATGACCTCGAACGGATCGATGTCGTAGCGGCTTGCATATTCCTTGAAGCGTTCGCGCTGCTGGTTATAGCCCTGCACCCGAGAGGTCACCGAATGGATCATCTCGCGGCGCATCCGGTCGCGAACCTCTTGCGGAAGAGCGCCACCGCCCTCGATACCGAACTGCTTCTTGATCTCGGCCGCCTTGGCGTCGAGATAGGCCGCCGAACTCTGCGCCATGCCGACCTCCGCCTCGCGGACAACGCTGGTCGGGTCGAGCGCCTTCACATAGTCGTAGATGAGGCCGACATCGCCAGTGCCATCGGGGGAGCGCTTCAGCGCCTGCGACAGGGCGCCGACCGCCGTACGGTATTCCTGCACCGCGGGGAGCCGCTCGTAGCGCGCCCGGAATGTCTCGGCGTTGTCGAACTTGCGGTTATCGACGTCCCGATCTTCGCGGCGCTCAGCGCGGGCGTCACCGCTGAGCGATGTATCGATTCCGACGCGCTTGCTTTCAGCGTCGAGTTCGGCGCCAGGGTTCGGGATGAAGACGGGGCCGCCTCGCTGCTGCGGCTGCGACACGGGGTCATTTGCCCAGAACTGGTCGGCCATCAGGGTTTCACCCGCGTTGTGCCATCGGGGGCGACATAGGTCGTTCCGCTGGCGAGTTTCGCATATTGCTGACGGGTCGACACGCGCACGGGGGCTTTTTCGGCCTCCGGTCCCTTCTTCAGCGCGGCCATGTTGCGGGTCACATATCGCTTCGTTTCCGCGGGCAGGTGTTTGCGCCAATTGCCGCCGTGGCGGGTGAGCGCTTTGTCGAGGTTGTCCGGCCCCCAATTATAGGCCGCCCACGCTTTCGCGGGATCGCTGCCGTAGCGCGACATCATCGCCGCGAGGTAGTCGCGCCCAACGCGCGCGATCTCGTCGGGCGTGTTGTCCGCTGCCGGGCGCACGCCGTAACCGGGGTCGGTGATCGTGCCGGGCATCACCTGCATTTCGCCCTTGGCGCCCTTCGGCGACGTCGTGAGGCCGCCGCCGCGACCGTATCGCTTGCCACCGCTCTCGGCCTTCAGCGTGATCGGGATCATCGCGGCAACGTCGGCGGTGACAGCCTCTTCGCCCGCTGCCGGCGCACCTGAGGCGGGGGATCCGCCGCCAGCGGGCGCCGAGCCCGGATCGAGTTGCGACGACCGATAGATCGACGTGCCATACTGGTTCGTGATCGGCGTGAGCGGGTCAGACTTGTTCTTGACGAAATTGTCAGCTGCTTCCTTGCCCTGAAGGCGAAGAATCGCGTCATATTCCCTCTCGAACGTCGTCTTCTCTGGGTTCAAGCCGCCATAGGCCGAGGCGAACTTGTCGGGTCCCGCCGCGACGGCGAGAGCCATTCCGACCTGCGCCTGCACCTGCTTGACCGCGTTTTGATCACCCCCTTCCAGCATGGCGAGCAGGCCTTCTTCGTCCGGTTCAAGGCCTGCTGCACGTTCGGCTTCGACGCGTGCGCGCAGCACGGCCTTGGCCCTCTCGACATTTCCGGACGAGAGATAGGAATAGACTTCGCCGAGCTGGCCCATGTCGCGGCCGCGCTTTTCCTCGGAACCCGCGTCCCATGCGCGCTTGAGCCCTTCCGAAAGTTCGGGGTAGCGTGACATGAGTCCGACGATCGCAGTGGGGCTCGGATCTTCCCCTAGGTCGGCGATGTCCGCTTGAAACGCCTGCTGGCGCTCGAACTTCCGCGAAACTTCGGCGAGCTGCCGGGCTTCTTGCTGCCGCTGAATTTGGACGCTCTGCTCTTGGAGCCGTAGAAGTCGCTCGCGCTGCTGCTCCCCAGCAAGGTCAGGTACGAGCTCCATGCCGGCCTTGATGATGGAGGCGTGGTTGACTGGCTGGTACATCAGCCGAACAGACTCTTGAGGCCGCCACCGCCAGGCATGAACGCAGCGGCGAGGCTGTCGATGCCGGCACCGGCATTGTTCCACATCTGAGCGTTGATGCCGCCGCGCGACAAGATGCCGCCAGCTCGTGCCGCGCCCTGCTGAGCAAAGAGATCGCTCATGTTATTAGCGCGCGCGGCGCCGAACTTCGAAATCGAGTCCGTCGCGCCGCTGCCCAGCCCCGCGAGGCCGGCGAAGCGCGACATCTGCGCGTTCAATTCGTCGATGAACGCATCGCCGCGGAAATCAGCAAGTCCACGCTGGATGTCGCCGCCGCGAAGGCCGCCTGTCGCCGATGCGTTGGCGAGGATGCTGTCTTCGCCGTTTTCGATGATGCGCGCGAGCGTCGGGCTATTCTGGACATTCTCGAGGGCTGCTGTCCAAGCGTCGGTGCCGTTGATGCCCGTCAGGTCGCCCAGCCCCTTGACGCTCGGCGCGAGCAGCTGAAGGAGGGGGCCGTAATCGGAGCGCGTAACATCGAACTGGCGCTGCTGCTCGCTGAGCGCCTTGTTCAGATATTCGAGTTGCGCGGCTTCCGCCTTTTTGGACGCCTTCTTCGCGGCATTGCCACCGAAGAAACTCCCAATTTTACTAAAAAGGCCCATGTCGGTTCCCGCTCAGTTGCTTGGGAGCGGTGTAATCGCCACGCCTCGCGGCGGCATTTCCCCTGATTACGCGACCCGGATCTTGAGGGCGCTGGCGGTGCGGTACACGCCGCCGATCGGCACCCCTCCCGCGGCCGCTGCCGCATCGTCCGCATAGTTCGCCACGCCGTCGAGTTTCGGGGCCGCGAGCGTCTTGTTCGACAGCGTTTCGGGGTTTGCTAGGGTGGCGAGGGTGCCGGTCAACGGCAGCACCAGCGCAGCATTCCCGGCGACGGTGAAGAATACCGTGAACCCGTTGTTGACGAGGGGAACGGTGTCGCTCGTGCGCAGGGTCAGATATTGGCCGTCGTCGACCGCTGACAGCCCACGCCCGAGCTTCAGCACGCGCTCATTTTGGAACTCGGCGTTCGGTGCAAGGACCAGCACGCCTGCATCCTGAAGCCGCGTCGTCGCCTCGGCGGTCGTCGCAAGGCCCTCGGTATTCTTCTCGACGTCGGCCGCCTGCTTCTCGAAGGCGCGCAACAGGCGGGGGTTTATGCCGAAGAACTGCGCGAGGTCGGCGCGAAGGATGTCGCTCACGTCAGCGTCTCTTCGATCTTGGCAATGCCCGGCATCGAGGTGTCGTACCCGCGAAAGCGCAGGATGCACGACGTCGAGCATCGCAGCCTCGGGCGCCACTGCATCTTGCTCGTGCGCTGCCCTGCCAAGATGGGCGGCAGGGCCATCTCGCGGCTGAAGGTCTCGCCGTCGCGGCTCCACGACAGGAACATCGTCGCCTTTTCGCCATGCGGCATGCGACCCGGCAGGCCGATCAGCTCGATAGCGTCCAACTGGAACGGACTGCCGCCGTTCTCGATCATCGGCCCGTCGAACATCCATTCGACCGGCTCGCCGAAATGCGAGGAGACGTCGTTGCGCATCTCGCCGATCGCCGCGCTTTCGCTGTCGTCGCAATACCATGTCCCGTTGCAGTTCACGGCATTGTGGAGACGATAGGGCGTGTCGTAGCCGGACTTCGCCCGGTACCAGACCTTCTGCTTGAAATACCCCGACGCGGTTTCGCAAAAGACCCAGGTCTCCTGCGCGAGGTGGACGAGGAGGCGGCGCTCGTCGAGGTAGAATCGCTGTTCGAGCTCGATCGAGGCTGGGTCGCTGATCTTCGCGAGGGCTGCGTCGAGCGCGCGGCTGCTGATCTTCGTGGCCGTCCCCTGTCCCGCGACATAGACGCCGATCGCCTCGTCGCGCGCTGAACCCACGAAGGCGAAGCTCTCGCCGAAATAGCACTTTGCCGACGCCGAGACGCATCCGAGCGGGATTAGCGCCCCCGAGACGACCTGAAACGGGAAGCCTGCGCCCCCGACGTTCTGGAAAGGCTCGATCGTGTAGCGGCCGACCGCATAGAGTTCGCCCCGGACCTCCATCAGGCCCGTCACCATGTCGGGATCTTCTTCCGCGCTGCCATATTTCATCGGATCGACCGCGGTCGGGTCGCGAAGCTCGGTCACGATGATCGAGGTGCCGTCCGTCGTGACGAAATAGCCGTCCATCCACAGCATGTCCCGCACGGGGCCGAGGTCGACGTCGGTGACCTGCACCAGCGCAATGCCGTTCCAGTACCAGAGCTTGTCGCCGCTGTGGATCGCCAGCCGGTCGAAGCCATAGTCGAATCGGCAGCGCCCTTCTCCCCCGACGTCGCCGATGACGGTGACGACGCCGTTCGTGACCGAGACGAGCTTCGTGCCCATGACCCGGTAATGCACGCCGTTCCACATGACACCGCCGCGCCCGAGACCGGGCCCAATGGCGTGCTGCACGGCTCCGACGGGCGCCCGAAGCTGCCCCATCTTGCCGTCCGGGGTCATCGGCTCAAGGTTGAGGGGGACGCTCTCGACGAACTCCGCCTGATTGCTTGCCAGAATGCCGCCGAGAAGGGGGATTGCCATTACTGTCCCTCGGTGTCGACCGGGTAGCTCGCCGGGAAGAATGGACTGCGATATGTGCCGACACGACGGGAGCCAGCCCCGCGAACAGTGCCAGGCGCAAAGCCGGAAATCTTGCTAGTCGGCGGATAGGCCGCATTGAGCAGGAGCAGCGCCCGCGAATGGGCGAGAGTGAACGCGCGCGAGGGGTCGATGCCGAAGACGCCGTGCAGCACCATCGCGAGGCATTTGGCGACCCCGCTCGCGGCCGTCGCGGGGATTCCGCTGGGCTCTTTCGCCTCGCCGTCCGTATTGTCGGCAGGATGGGCATAGGGGATGCGCGAGAAGGGCTCCTCGGTCATCATCGCGTTCAGCTTGCGCAGCGCCATGCTGTGCTCCTCCGGCGTGACGGTGAGGTCGGACATCTTGCAATCCTCGAACGCGAGCGCGATCAGCCTCGCCTTCATCGGTCCGTCAGCAGCCAGAGGAAGCACGGTCATGGGTTATTCGCCCGCCTTCTCGGTTTCGCGCTTGGCTTCGGTCTTCGCCTTGGAAGGCGCCGCATCGTTCGGCTTGCTGCCACCGGGGTTGCCGTCGCCGTCCTGATCGAACGCAGCGATTTTCGCCTTCAGGTCGGCGTTCTCCGACCCAAGCCGGTTCACGTCGGCGAGCGCAGCCTCCAACTGGCGAGCGCCTTCGACCTTCTCGCTTTCGAGCGTGGCGACGCGCTCGTTCGCGAGGCCGATCTCGGTGCGGGCGGTCGCGAGGGCCTTCTCGCCGTCCGCAATCTGCTGCTTGAGGCCGTCGAGAACCGTAGTGTCGGCCGAAGCCGGCGAAGCGCCATCGTCGCCGAAGTCGTCGTCGACCGGCTCGGGCTGGAGCGCGTTCGCCACTTCGCCGAACTCCGCCCATCCGCGCGCGCCGAGTTCCGCTTCCTCGTCGGAATCGTTGACGACGCGCGTGGCGAAGGGCGCACCGTGGACGTCGACCGTGCCATCGCTGGCCGACCGCGAGCGACGATAGAGCATCTTGGGATAATGAGACATTCGTACCTCCAGTTGATCGGTCAGAGGGGCTGGCCGTTCAAATGGAGGGCGGGACAGTGCCCGCCCGTCCTGTCACTTCTGGTGCGTGCCCTCGACGCCTCGCCGCATGCGGTCGAGCGTGCGCTTGTGGAGCCACATCAGCGCTTCCTCCATCTTGGTCAGCGCCAGCGCGTTCTCGCGGGTGCTGTATGGTCCCGACTGGAAAGAGCGCATGCGGTCGATCAGGATGGTGAGCAGCACCTCGTGCGTGACACCGTTGACGCCGACTTCGGCGATCGGACCATTCTGGAAGAGCACCGTAGCATGCTCGGCGGGCTGGCCGTGCCGCTCGGTGAACGGGCAAGACGGGTTCGATCCGGTGTTGAAACCGGAGATATGGTAGAGGTGGCTGGCGCCGCCAGCACCGGGTTCGTCGCGTACTTCGATGGAAATTACATCGTTCGCGGGGTTGACCTTGTGGTCGACCAGTTCGCGCATGTTACTTTCCTCCTGCTGAGGTGCCGCTGATCCGCGCGGCCCGGTGTGGCGGGAGCCGAAGCCCCCGCCTGACATCACAGCTTCGAGATCGGCGTCATGTCGTTGGTGTAGTCCGGCCCAGCGTTGGTGACCTCGTACGGCGATTTCACGCCGAGGCGGGCGCAGAGGGCGCGGACATAGTCGGTGCGGTTCTTGCCCGAGCGTTCGAGTTCGAGCAGGCCGGCGACCTTTTCTTCGGGCAGGCCGCCATCCTTCTCGGCGATCGCCTCTTCGAAAGCCTCGAAGCCAAGGTCGATGATATGCGCATATTGCATGATCTCGTCCTTGCCGTGCCATTGCTTGACGGGCGGCGCGGGCGGCTCGTTGTCGGCGAGGAACTGGGCGCTTTCCTTCGCCTGCTCCTTCGCGGCTTCCTTGACGCCTTCCTTCTGGGCTGCAGCTTCCTCGGCGGCAGTCAGCTTGGGGAGGCCCGTCGCTTCATCCTTCTTGGTCGTCATCGTCGTCACTCCTGAAAATCCGGGGAAATGCGAAAGGGCGAGGCCGTGAAGCCCCGCCCGATCATCACGCCTGGTTGAACGCCATAGCGCCTGCCAGTTCGGGGTTCGTCAGCGCCGTCCCGAAGTCGATGTCCCATCGGGCCTTGACGTCGAGCGTGTTGATGTTGCCCTGCCGGGTGTACTGGATCGCGATGCCCAGCTTCGGCGTCGTGGCGCGCATCGTTTCCCAGCCATCCTGCGGGTCGACCGTGAACGAGCCGGGCAGGAGAAGCAGGCTCTGCTTCTTGAAGAAGGGGTTCAGTTCCGCGGTCGTGGTGTTGAGCCACGTCAGCGCAGCGCCGTTGGCCGGGGTGGCCGAGACGTTCTGATATTCCTTCCCGCCGATGGTGTTGCCACCGTTCGAGATGATCGCAGGCGCAATCTTGATCACGCCGGCCGAGGGCTTGCCCACGACGCGGAACGTTTTCAGCTTGCCGGTGTCCTGCTTGCTGATCATGTGCAGCGCGTTGACGCCCGCGATCGTGAAGGCGTCGCCGACCTTGATGTTCGCATAGGTCGTCGCGGTGATGGTCAGGTTCGAGTAGCGGTTGTCCTGATTGACCTCCTCACCCGACGCTTCGGTATAGGCGCCCTTCGGCTCGAGGAACTGGCCCGCGCCGTTGACCGTGGTCGCGCCGCCGCCTGCCGCAGCAAGGATGATCGGCTGATCGTCGGTGTAGGCGTTGAAGCCGGCGACGTTCTTGGCGACGAGGCCGGTGGCATAGGCTTCCTGCGAACGGCTCGTAGCTTCTGCGCGCTTGGCGAGGTCGCCGGTCATGCCGATGGCGGCATCGAGGCCGACCATGAAGGCTCGGTCGCGAACTGGGACGCCGATGCGGGTCATCGCCGCGCTTGCCTGCGCGAGATCGTCGAAGCCGGTCGGGGCGACCGTGCGCTTGACGAAGATCGAACCTTCGAGAGCGACGCGGTTGCGCAGGGCGACGTTGATGTCGGAGGCCAGCTTTTCCTTCGCGGCGTCGGCGTATTGGGTGAGGGCCGACGTGTTGCGGAGGTTCTTCGCCGACAGCACCTTCGGGCTCGACTTGTGGAAGCCGATGCTGACCGGGATCGTCAGCTCGGTCAGGCCGTCGAAGTTGGCGGTCTGGTCGAAGCCATCATAGCTCGAGCCGATCATCGGCGCCGGGATCCAGAAGCGGTCGCGGGTGTGGACCATCTGCTCGCCGTCGAGCGGCTCATACTTCTTCGCGAGCATGGCGTAGGTCAGGAAATCTTCGAAGCCCTCGACGGTCTCGTCGAAGACGATGCGCTCTTCTTTGGTGAAACTGGTAACCATGGGAAAACTCCTCTTGGGGTTGTTCCGCTTGGCACTCCCGTTTCAGCCGGAGGTCGCTGGGTTGCGGATGCGGGGCAAACTAGCGCCCCGCATCACGTTCAACATTTCCCCTGATTACGCTTTTTCGCGCTTCTGGCGGCGATAGGCCTGCAGGGCGGTGCGATCGCCGGTGCGATCCGCCTCTTTCTCGAGGCGTGCTTCTTCCTTGTCGACGCCGGCACGGGGCGCCGCATTACCGCGCGGGATGCGCTCGGGATTGGGCGCCGGGCGCCGCTGACCGCTCTTCATGTTCGTCTCCAGAGTTGCGACCCGGACGATGAACTTCGCCGGGTTCTTGATGCCGACGAGCTCGGCGAGCTTTTGGGGGTGGCGGCCGAGCGCATAGAGCAGCTTGCCCGCATCGCGTGACGCCTGCGAGATCATGAACTCCTGTGCGGGGGTCAGCGCCTCGCGCGCCTTGGCGACCATGGCGTCGGCATCGGCGAAGGTGAGCTTCGAGATGCTGGACTGGTACCGCTCGACGTCCTGCCGCGCCTCTTCCTCGGCCGAGGACGGGGCGGCGTGCTCCGCCGTGGCGGCTGCGATCCTGCGGTCGGTCCAAGCCGTCATCTCCGACTTGAGCTTGTCCTCGTCATAATCGCACCCTTCGAGGGTCGGCATCTCGCCCACCTCGATCGGGGCCGGGCGCGCCTGCTCGCTGGTTTCTGCCAGCTTGCGCGACAGGGTGGCAATGACGTGGCCCTGATCGTTGATGCGGGCGCGCAGCCGCTTCGGCAGGTCTTCGTCGTCGCCTTCCTCGTCATCGTCGAGAAATCCGATGTCGTCATCGCCCTCCTCGCTGCCTTCATCGGCATCGATGTCGACGTCGGTGTCGACGTCCGCATCGAAATCGCGGTCGTCGTCTTCGGGGTCATTGAAGTGCATGTGTACGCTCCTTTACGCGGCGAAAGGCTCGCCGGGGGCCAACCTCAAGGCAGTTCGCTGCCTTTCCGGATTCGGGGCGCGGCAGCGGCGTCGTTCGCGGGCTGCCCGGCTTTGACGAGCGTCTCGATCGTCTTGGCCTTGGAAAGTTCGGTGTCCGCGTCGGCCTTGCCCTTGAGGGACAGGTCCTTCTCGGCGCCGGCATTGAGAGCGTTCGCCTGCGCCTCGGCCAACTGGTCGCCCGGCTGCGGCTGCTGCGACTGCGCTTCGAGTTCGGCCTGCTCTTCCTCGTTGGCTTCGACAGCGCCGATCTGGACGAGACCGCGGCGCACCCACGCCTTGAGGTCGGTCATGCCCTCGCCGTCCTGGTTCATCACGGCGGTTCGGATGCAGACCTGAGCGAGTTCCTGATCCTCGGCCTTGATCGCGACCTCGGCGGTTTTCAGCATCGTGCGCACGGTCTTCTCGCGGCGCGTCGATGTCGCTTCGGACACGGACGCCTGCACCTTGTACTTGGCTTTGACGAAGTCGTTGCGGACGCGATGCTCGCCCTTGTCGGTGACATAGCGCTCCATCAGCGTCGCTTCGCCGTCGTCGCCGTCGTCGCTCATCGTGTCGACGATGCGGCCCTCGTCGCCGTAGACCTCGCACGCCATGCCGAGATAGACCTTCGCGGCCCACTTCACCGACTTGCGCATGTTGTCGAGGTTCGAACCGCTCTTCGCATCGACGCGCGTGGCAGCAACGTCCATGGCATCGACGCTCGTGTTCGCCTTGACCTCGTCGGAGCCGTCCTGATCCTCTTCGGTCAGATATTCGTTCGTGATGCTGAGCAGCGTGGCGCGGACAGGGGGGATTTCAGGCGGCTTGAGATACCCGATCGGCCCGTTCTGCACGATTTGGCCCGTGACAGGGTCGAGAAGCGGGTTCGCCAGTGCGAAGGCGTGGCGGTCGATGTGCAACCGCGCCCATTGCTTGTCGAGGCCGCCCGCCATCTGCTCGGGCGCGAAGATCGGCACCTCGCGCGGGCTGAGCGAATCCTCCTCTGCAAGGCGCGACATGCTGACGTTGAGCGCGCGCTGAAGGTCCATGCGGTCGGCGACCTCGCCCTTCCACCGCTCGATGCCATCGACGAAGCTGCGCTCGCCATAGACGGGAATGATGGGGATGTTCGGCCCGGCGATGTAACCCTCGTCGCTCAGCACGCCCGAGCCCGAGAGGATGTATTTGTGCACGCGCTTGCGCTGCCGGCGCTGGGTCCGATGGTGCCAGCCCGCCTGTTTCTTGTCCTCGATGCCCGCCGCGTCGATCTGGTCGGACCAGAGGCGCTCTTCGACACCGGTCAGCGTCTGCGTGAAGATGTGAAGCAGCGTCGCCCTGTGCTCGACCTCGTAATATTCGCAGGCGAGCCAGATTTCCTGAGTGTACCAGTCCCAGCGCGGGCGCCATGTGCCCTCGGGCCAGCCGCTGAAATCCTCGCCCCACTCCTCCTTGTAGGCGTCGGGCGTGTACGGGATCAGCACGAAGGCGAAGCGCGCGTCCGACTTGTTATATTTGCGCGACTGCGGATCGAAATAGACGAGCTGGTCGGCGTCGGCGATCAGGATGCCGGGGTTGATGCGCTGATAATCGTTCTCCGGGTCCTCCTCCTCGGCGAACTCGTTCGACATGCGCCATGCGCCCATACCGCCCGCAGTGGCCTCGTCGAAGGCGTTGTCGAGCGCGTCGATTGCGTCGAAGTGGTCGCTGTCCGCGCGATAGATGCCGTCGAGCGTGTCGGCGCTCTCCTGATCGGAGCCTTCGCCATTGGGGCGGAAGTCGGGCTCGATGCGATTCTGCTGGTAGTCCGTCCTGATCTTCTTGACCCGGCGCCCGATCTTCGGGACCTCGACGCGGATGCTGTTCTCGAACTGCTCGCCCCAGGCTCCCTCCCACTGCGCACCGGGGATCGCGACGAAGCGGCGAGCGATCAGCGCTTGGAGTCGCATCTCCTGCTGCGGGATCGCCGTATCGTCGAACCTGCGCATGGCGCGGCGGTGAAGCTCGTGGAGCTTGTCGGATTTCGGTTCGTCGGACACGCATGCGGATGTATCGCCGCGCATGCCGCCCCGCATTTCCCCTGATTACCGTCCCGCGACCATCACCGTCTTGGGCGGGGTGACCGGAGGGGGCTTCGCCGGGGCTGGCGGCTTGCTCACCGCGGCGGTCTCGAAGGACTTGTAGCCGTTGCTGAATTGGTCGTGGACGGCCTTGTCCTTGAAGATCTTGTACCGATCGTCCCATTCCTTTCGGTACTGGTCGACGCAATCGATCAGGCGGGCACAGCGCACCTCGTCGAAATAGACATTGGGCAGGAACGCGCGCGATGCCGCGATGCCGTCCGCCTCGACCGCGATGCGGGGCACGGTGCGGATGGGCCTGATCCCGCATTCCTCGGCATGTTGGCGCCGGCTCTTCGCGTCCTTGCCGAGGCTGCGATGCTCGACGTCGTGCGGCATGCGGTGCTCGCTGTAATTATACGCTTTCCGGTGCTCGCCGCCCTCGATGTTGCCCGACAGCACCTTGGCATAATGCGCGAAGCCCTCGCCGCTGTTCTCGTAATAGTCGATCGCGCGCTTCTCGAGGCCGACGTCCTGCCAGAAGGTGATCGCCATCGCATCGCCGATGCCGAGGTCCCATGTCGTGTACACGGGGATGCCGAGTATCGGGATGCGGCAGATGCGGCCCTGCGAGCGGACGGCCGCCATCTCGCTCTTGAAATAGGCCCCCTCGACGGTGCCTTCGAAGGCTTCCTCGGGGATGGACGGGAACTCCTGCTTCATCTTGTCACCCTGCTGCTCGCTCTTCTTGATGTACCAGGCGCGCTGTTCGCGATCGAGCGAGACACCCAGCGCTTTCAGCATCGGATGCGACTCGATCTTCGCGAAATAGTCGGCCATCTCGGCTGTCTCGACGACGTCGGCATCGAGCCGGCAGGACTGGTCGGACCACCAACCCGAGAAGTGGAACTTGAAATCGAGCGCGGTCAGTTCGCTGCCCTGCTCGAGCAGCTTCTGCGCCTTGTCGCACATCTCCTTGAACTCGCCGGCTCGGCCCTCGGCAGTCGATTCGACAGTGATCCGCATGCCGACCGCGATGGTGTTGAACGCGCCTGCCTTCACCTCGGCCGCGCGCTGCGGGTTCTTGGCGCAGAGCTTGCCATATTCGGAGACGTGCAGGATCTGTAGCGTGCCTGATCGCAGCGACGTGCCGACGCGGATGCTCGACCCGTTGTTGAACTTCATCGATGCGGCCGCATCCTGCTCGGCGGCGCGCACCTTGCGGAACGGCTCGGGCAGATTGTCGTACGCGAACTTGATCTTGTCGGCGAAGAACGCCTTCGCATCGTCGAGATTGTGCGCGATCACGCCGCCCGCGGTATCGGGGATGAACAGGCAATCATCGAGCATGTCGAGCTGGATCAGCGTCGTGAAGCCCTTCTGCCGCGATTTGAGGAGGAGGTCGAGGATATGGCGGTCGGCCATGAACTCCTCCTGATCCTCGTTCATGCGGAACGGGACCTTCACCCCAAACTTGTTCTTGATGTCATAGAAGCCGCCGCGCAGCCGGGTGAGCTTGTCGGGGAAGCGCCGCCGCATCTCATCAAGGAACGCGGTCTCAGCCTCCGTCAGAACGGCCATTGAACCACTCGTTCAGCGAGCCGGGCAGGTTGAACTCATGCACCGACTTGTCCCGCCACTCCTGCGAGCGCCGATTCTTGAGCCAGTTGAACGCCGCGCCGGGATCGGGCGGGACATGCTCGGTAATCTCCGCGCGCACAATTGTGCCAGCGTTTTGAAAGACTTTCTCGCTTTCATACGAATATCCGACCGCTCGCTGATACAGCGCACGGGCGACGCGCTCGTCGGCTGCGTCCTTTCCGACCATGACCGACTGACAAAATTCCTCGTGCGTGTTGCGCCAGCGGTAGATCGTGCGGACGTCGACACCGAAGAAATCGGCAAGCTCAAGGTCGGTCGCGCCAAGCTGGCAGAGCTTCTTCGCCTGCTCCGCGAACTCGGGCTTGTACGGGCTGGGGCGGCCCGCGCCTTTTTCGTTTTCATCGCTCATTCGAAAATCGCCTCGGTCTGGTCGGTGCCGCATGCCATGCACACGATGCGAAACTTGGCGCGCCGGATATAGGCGGTGAGCGCTTCGCTCCCACACTCGCACCGGAAATAATCGTCGCCCTCCGCGGCGCCAAACAGGAACTTGATGTGGCCCTTCATCAGCCCGCACGACGGGCATTCGAGGATGGTCGCGCCGGTCGGTACGACCCCGTGCCATTCGTGGCGGCATCCCAGGCAGACGCATGGCCCCTCCCAGTGGGGCTGCCGCTCTTCCTTCGCCTGCTGGAATGAAATGACCTCGCTCATTATGCTTCCTCTACGACTGGCGCCGACTTGGCGCATTTCCCCTGAATGCGGAGCTTCTCGAGCCTGCGGCGCGCGGACTTCTCGGACACGCCGAGCTTCTTCGCGAGCCGGATGACCCCGCGCGGCGAGGTTTGCACCCGGAGCAATTCGCGATCCTCGGCCTTCGTCCACGCATGCGTCCGATTGGGACCGCGGCGCTTTTCGCGGCGGATCAGTTCGGCGACGAGATCGCTCTCCTCGGGGCGCAGGGCGCGGCAACGCTCGATGCGCTCGACCAATTCGAGCACGAGCTTCTCGCCTTCCGCTGCGACGCCGAAGAGGTGCAGGCTCATGCTCAATGGGCTCCTGCTGCGGTGGGGGTGGCGGCGGGGCTGCGGCTCATAGCGGCAAATCGTCCTGCTTCGGCTCGGGCTCTTGGCGTCCGGTGCTGATCGGGCGCAGGTTCCCCGCGTCGTCGACGATCCATTTCATGCCGGTCTTGCCCTCGGCCGCACGCTTCGCGTTGTATTTCGCGGCGAGGGCTTTCGCGTCCTCATTCATCGCGGGTCGCCTGGTTGGCGCTGAGGCTGGACACGAGGCCGCGCATCATCTCGGCCACCGCGGCGCGATCGTCGGGCTCGGGCGTCCGATGGGCGGCGATCCGCAGCGCGTTGCGGTTCGCCCATTCCGATTCCTCGCGGGCAAGCCGGCGCCGAAGCTGTCCGGCATAGGGCTCGCTTTCGCGGATGATGGTCGGCACGAGGCGCGCGGGATGCTCAACCACCCTGCGGGCCGCGGCGCAGGCATCGAGGAACGCGGCGGCAGGGATGGCCTGCACCTCGGCCCATGCAGCGCTGAGCCACGTTCCGCGCTCCTCACTGGACATTCCCGATGGAGCGCAGAGGGTCAGGCAGCGCGCCAGTTCGGTGATCGCCGAGGCGCGCGGCAGCGGGGTCGCATCCCTCCGTGCCGCCTGTAAGCTCAAGGGCTCGTTGGACGGCGTCGACGGTCGATGCTGCGCCATATCGATTGGCAGACTGGCCATTTTGACGGCTCCTTTCGGTTTGCAGGGCCTTGGTGACCCATTCGACAGGTTCGGACGGGCGCTCGACTTGGCATCGAGAAAGGGCCGTCAGGACTTCGCTGTCGGAATAGTCCTTGCGCCACCGGCCAAGCATCGAGCGGGCCTCGCGGTCGGAGCGACCGGATGCCGTGAGGATGCTGACGCCAGTGTCGAATATCGCTTTCTGGACATCGATCGCAGACGGAAGGGCGAGCGGCGTTTCGCCCGAACCGTTAGGTTCGGAACTCCTACTCCCTCCTCCATCCTCCATCTGCGGAGACTTTTCCCCATCGGTGGGGAACTGCTTCCGAACTTCGTTCTCTTCATCCTGTTGCGGTTCGGAACTGCGGCCTGCAAAGGCGAGAGCTTCGGACGGGGCAGGATAGAGGTCGTTCGGCTTCTTAGGGCGTTGAAATTTCGCGAAATTCTTTACAACGCCATAGGCTTTTCCGTCGATTTCGTAACGGCGGACGCTCCCAGCGGCCTCGATCTCGGCGAGCAAGGCGCTCGCGTCGATGTTATCGGCGGGAAGGATGCGCATTTTCAGTTGAAGGGGCGACCAGGCGAAGATGCCCTTGTCGTCGCACTCGTTCCAGATGCCGATGTAAAGCAGGCGCGCGAAGGGCGTCATCGCGACGAACTCGACATCGGTCCAGAGGCCGGGGTGGATTGATCGAATACGGCTCATGCGAACTCTGCCTCCCAAATTTGATGGTTGGCACTCGCCAAGTAATTTTCGTCGCTCATCTCCGGATAAGACGAGGCTTTCGCGAGGATCACGTCGGAGATCGCGATATCCAGCTCTTCCGCAGTCGTCAGACGCTTCGCGGCGCCATATCCGGAGAGGTAGTAGATGAAGTCGCGCAGCTTGAAATCCGCATCAAACCACTCACCATGAAGGCGGAGCGGGGCGAAGGTGTCATGGAATTTGCGCTCAAGGTCGAGCGTGCCTTCGACATATCCGAAGATATCCAGTTCGATGGGCGAAGAGGCCTGAATTTGCCGGACTCTTTTCCAAACATCTCCGCCTGTGAACCCGATCTTGCAGACCAGTCCGTGGCGCGTGCTGCCTACGAGGAAGTAGACGATCCCGTGATAAGGCGTCCCTCTGTTGCGGAAATTTATGTTGCTCACCCTGCCCTCCGCAGCCCGTCAGGCAGGTTCGCGCGCCACCGGCGCATCTCGACCTCATTCTGGTCCTCGATCAAGGCGCGGGCCTCTGCGGCCGCGAGACGCTTGATCCGCACGAGATGGAGATAGGCGTCGCGAAGGTGTGGCGGACACCATGCCAACCGCGTCGCGCTGCTCGATCGTGCCGCCTTCGCCCGTACCTCGGGCAGGCGAGCGCTAAGCGTCCCGACCTCCCACATGCGCCGCTCGACGAAATGGCGGGTGCGGCGATGATTTACGTCGGGATCGTCCCCGAGATGCTTTGCGCGTCGGCGCAGGTCGTCAAGATAAGCCGGGTCCGTGGCGTATCTGCGCCGGATGCCCTGGCGCATCCGGTCCACGTAGCCCGGTTGCTTGCGGTTGAACTCGATGACGTGCGCGCGGCAATAGCCGGTCGAGTTCTGGCGGCTCAACGGCGCTTCGCAGGTGTGGCAGATGGCGGATTGGTTCGGGGTCACAGCGCGGGCTCCCGAACAGGAGCGCCGGTCATCTGCTCGATGACTTCGCGGTCGAACTCGTCGGGGGCGTGATCGTCCAGCTTTTTGAACAAACCGCTGTGCAGGCCGGGATATCGGCCGCCGCGAACGCCTTGGAGCACGAGGGCAACCACGCCGTCGTACTTGGGACCGGTGCCGACATAGATATCCTCGACGACATAGATGCGGCCGACAGCGACTATGCTGCAAAACCCGAACCCGGCAATCTCGCGGGTAACACACAGCGCCAGATCGCCCACCTGCCAATCAGACATTGCGCGGCTCCTTCATCCACTTGAGCACCTGATCCGGCGTCGCCCCGACCGAGCGCGAAACAGCCGCGGCAATGCGCTGGTCCGACATCGGATGGCTTGCCTCGACAGCGCGGGCTCTCTCGACGTGCTGCAGCGCGAGCGTGCGCTGGAAGGATTTTTGATCGGGGGTCAGGGTCATGCTGCGTTGTCCATCAGAATAGTTCCCGCTGCTCTTGAGCGGGGATCGTCGAGAAGAGCATCGAGACGAAGGAAGGCATAAGCAGCCACCACCGGGTCCACGCCGTTTCCTGTCGCGCGAAGCCGCTCAACCCGGTTGGCCAGCGCATCAATGCCTCGACGAAGATGGGATTGAGCTTCCTCTTCACTGAGGGCTGGTTGGAGTTCGGGGAATCGGTCGAGGACGTCGATCCAGCCGCGATTATCGGCTGGTCCAGGGATGACGGCGGGTGGAAGAATTGCTCGGCCTGATACGACAGGATGTCCGCCCTTGACTTGCCGTCCTGCCGGATGATGCTGCCCTCGCTGCTGCCCTTGTGGTTCTGCGCCGCTGGGCCTGCCCAGCGCGCCGCCTGCGACGGCAGCGGCAGGTCGCCCTTGCTGCCCCGCATGTTCGGCCCCGCTTTTTCCGCGTCCGATGCTTTCGGCCCCGACCATTTGCTCGTTTGCGTCACCAGCGAATGCTGACCCGCCTTGTCCTGATACTCCGAGTTGCCGCCCCGGGTGCTGGTCGATCCGCGCTTGCTGTCGCCGGCCATTGGGGCACGCCATTCGGATGCCGGTGCCGTCGCAGTTTCCGCATCGGGCGGATAGTCCGCCGGGGAAATAGGGGCCCTGCCGTCCTTCACCGCCGCAAGCAAAGCATCGGCGAGGCTCATAGCCTGCCGCGGGAAGTCGCTGTTGCCGGCTGCGTTGTTCTTCTCGGTCGCCGCAGCGCCCGCCTGCGGCCCCGGCCACGCCTCGTCGCGCGAGGATGAACAATCGCTCCCTTCGCATCGTATTTCCGGTTTCGGCCGAGCTGAATATTCCGACCGCAATGCGGCAGCCCAGTCGCTCCAGTGCCGGGATAGCGATGGCAAGCTGCCCGTCGGCGTTCCCCGGCACGTTCTCGCGGAAGAAGGTAGGAGCCCCGCTTTGATCGAAGATGTCGATGGCGCGATCGAGCAGCCAGCGATCGTCGAGTTCGCCGCGGCGCTTTCCGGCGACGCTGTTGCCCTGGCACGGGTCGCCCGAAGTGACGATATCCACGCATCCGCGAAACGGTCGGCCGTCGAAGGTTCGAGCGTCAGACCAGACAGGTGCGTGATGAAGCCACCCCGCTTCCATCGACGCGACCAGGCTGGCGGCTGCTCCAGCTTCCCTCTCCACGTAACAGACGCCGCGCACAGCCTGTCCGCGATGATGGTGGGCGAGTTGCAATCCAAGCTCGAGCCCGCCGACGCCGGCGCAGATGGCGAGGGCGTTGACGGTGTCGGGGGGAGATAGAGCCACATTCAAAGCTGCACCCCCGCGATGAGCGGCGGATCCTTGCGCCACACCGGCACGATGTTCTCGAGGCTCAGGCCATGGTCGAGGATGTGCAGCGCATCCGCCTCGTTGTCGTTGCCGGGCTTCATGCCGAGTTCGCGGGCGGTGCGGATCGACAGCGCCTTCCATTCGGCACTGGTCAGCCGCTTCCGCTCGGGATTGAGCTGCGTCGCCTTCCACGCGCGGTTGTTCGCCTCGTGGCAGCGCACGCGCTTGCATTTGAAATAGAACTCGACGAGCGCCGCGAGAGCATTGGCCATGCGGTTGTTCGTCTCGTTGGTCTGGGCATCACCGCGCAGGGGCGATTCGTAATAGACGACATCGGGATCGCCGAACGCGCAGGCCTCGTTGAGGCGCTGATACAGGGCGACCATCACGGCCGCACGGTCGGTATAGGCGCTGCCGAGTTGCCACGTCCCGAAGGTCGGGCGCGCTTCGCCTTCACGATAGCGCGCCCAGCCCGTTCCGCTCTTGCTCAAGTCCAGGGAGAGGATGTCCATCGGGTCAGTGAACCGGGGGAAGATCGACTTGGGGAGCCGCGCCGGACGGCACGACCTCGAGATCGGCGGCATTGATGCCCTGCATCAGGTCGACAGCATCAGCGTGAAGCGTCACGCCGCGCTGCTGCAGCCCGACCTTGAACGAACGAAGCCATGCCTGCTGGTCGGCTTCTTCCATCTCGGCGACCTGCATCGCCTTGTGATAGCCGCCCTTGTGGACGCGGCATTCGCCCTTGATCGCTTTCCAGGCGTCGCCGGCTTCCTTCATTGCCTGCTTCTGGGCCTTGTGCGCGGGCTTCACGTCTTCGTTATAGATCCGCTGCGCCTTCTCGAAATCGGGCGGCGTGATCGGGCCGCCGTTCTGGCCGCCCTTGTCCTTCTTCGCCATCTCAGGCTCCTTTCATCATCGGCAGGGAAACAGGGGCGCGAGCTGCCGGGCCTCGCGAAGACAAGGGTGGGGTCGAGCCGAAGCCCTCCCCCGCAGGGACCGACGAGGCGCGTTCTCCCCGCGTCTCGTCGGCCAGTGGGTGGTTCAGGGCTTTGCGAGCCGCGCGCAGGGCAGCGACTTCGGCCTCGATCTCGGACCGCGGGCGCGGCGGATTGGGTGCGGCATTGCGGAGGCGTTCGACCGTGGCGGCGCGCATGGCTTCCACTGCCTCGTCGATCCGGTGAGCCGCACGACCGGCGCGGACATGCTGGTCATGGATCGCGTCGAGACGGGCCTCAGCGCGCAGGCGGGCGGCGCGATCGGCCTCGGCTGCCTCGCTCGTCAGCGTCAGCGCATCCCGTGTTGCACGGTGGCGGCGCTTCTCCCCGCTCAGGAGGAGGATGAACGGGAGCGCGCCCGCAGCGCAGGACAATGCGCAGGCCAAGGCGAGAGAGGCCGTCATGCGAACATCTCATGCTGCGCACCATGGTCGACAGGGAAGGATGCGACAGTCGCATTGATTAGGTCGTCGACCGGGATACCAAGGCGAACGCCGATATCACGGACGTGGTTTTCGTCGGCCTCGATCGAGAGCGACTGCATCCCCGCCGCGCGAGCCGCGACAGCCGTCGTGCCAGTGCCGGCGAAAGGATCGAGCACGAGGCCACCGGGCGGGCAAATCAACTCGACCAACCATTGCATAAGCGAAGGCGGCTTGACGGTCGGGTGCGTGCGCAAGTCGTCGTGACCGCATTCGGGCTTGCCGACCGAGTGAGCGCCGCACTCCCTGCATTCGAAGATGCGCTCACCCTGCGTTGCCTTCGATGAATAGAAGAAGCGGGCGGCAGTGCCGGAATCACCCTGAAAGGTCGAAGCGTCGGGGTCGGCGCTGCCGCCCGAGAAGCCGCCATATACATTGCGGCCCGCGTCAGGCTGGCGGGCAGTGACCGGGGCGATCGCGCCGCGCTCTCCGAACTCGGCAAAGGCCGCGAGCACTTCCTCGCTGCCGTCGTGGATCACGTTGGCGGGCCAGCGGCCTTTGGGATTGGGCGGGACGTTTTGAGGCAGACGCCTGAACTCAGACAGTGTGCCGCGCTGATTCGGTGAATATTTCTCGCCCGAATTGTCGCGATAGTGCGACCAAAGTTTGCCAGCGCCCGCCTTCAACTCTTCCTCAGTGGGCACACGGGAGGCATCTACATTGATGGCCCCGACGCCCCAGCGCGCGACGTTGGTGGCGATGCTGTCCTCGCTGATCGGCTTCTGCGCGAAGACGATAGGCTCGATCGCGGGCTTCAGCGCGGTACCCCACCCATCCCAGTCGCCGTCGAGATTATGGGACTTCGGAAAGCCCGTGCCGTACAGCCAGGCGAGCATGTCGCGGATTTCGAAACCCGCATCCTCGATCGCGCAGGCCATCCGATGATACCCCTTGGTCGCGGCGAAGGCGACGAGGTGCGCGCCGGGCTTCATCACGTCGAACACCCGGCGCCATGTGTCGGGGCGGAACGCGACATCGCCGCCGTCCCACTGCTGCCCCATGAAGCCGGTCGACGATCGCGCGTAGACGCCGGTGACGCCCGACTGGATCGGCGCGGCGTCGGCGCTACCAAGGCGCGCGACGATGCTGGCGAGATGATACGGGGGATCGGCTGCCACGGCGTCGACGAGCACACCCGCGCGCGCAAGGTCACGCAGAACGGTCGTACAGTCGCCATGGATCACCCGGTGCGACATCAGCCGAACTTCGCCTGCGCGCGGCGCTCGATGGCCTTCGCATACCGCTCGCGCAGATAGTCGACGAGTCCGCCGACGACCTCGATGAACGGGTGCATGGCGACGATTTCCTCGTCGTCGAGCTGCTGGTCGAGCATCGCCTGCTGCAGCGAGGCCGACAGATGCGTCATGCCGAGGAGCAGGTGCGGGACATCGCCGACATTGCGGGCCGCCTGCTCTTCGACGTGCAGGTTGAACAGGGCCATCACCGGGTTGGCAAAGCGGCCGTTCCACGTGTTGCAGGCGCGCAGGAAGGTCGGAGCGTCCATGGTCGCCGAGCCCTCGCAATATTTCGCGGCCTGATCGTCGCTGCGACCGATCGCGCTGCCGAGTTCGGCATAGGTCAGCTTGTCCTCATCCTTGATCGTGGAGAGGGTGGCGGCAATTTGCTCGACCAGCTTTGAAGCGGGAACATAGCCCCGCGCACCGTGGATCAGCGGGTTACGCATCAGTATCTCCCGCATCGTGAAAAAGCTTGGCCACCACCTTCCGCCCCTGGCGATGCACAACGCGATGGAAGTGCAGCGGCTCGACCAGCAGCGCGCCGTCGCCAATGTCGGTGACGAGGACCGGCGCGTTCAGCGCGCGGGCGCAAGCCTGCGAGATGCTGTCGCGAACCGGGGGGGGGTCTGGATGTGTAAGGTCAGCCCCAATGCCCGCGCCGACGGGGGGGGATATCGACGCGGGCACGCTCGGCGCGGATTCGCCAAGCTGGGGGGCAGGGGGCGGCATCATGCGAACACCGCGAAACAGGAGACGATATGGATATCGGCGCGCAGCAGATGGGCCTTGCGATCGTCACGGGGCTCAGGGATGCCGGCATCATCACGCCGCGCCAGATGGAGCGCGTGGGCCGGTCGATGGTCGAGTTCTTCAAGGAGCCGTCGAACATGCTCAGCCCGGCCGACCTTGAGGACCTGCGCGGAATCGCGGGCGACATCGTGCTCGAGAGCGGGGCACCCGCGCGCCGCTGCGACGGGTTCGACGAGATCCGGGAGGTGTGGACGGCGTGACATGGGGGACGCATTGACGCGGGCGTGGGCATGCCTATCGTGCCGGCCGACACCCGAAGCGGAAAGAGAACGAGAATGGCTGAGAAGCAGCGAACCTACGGCAAGTTTGTCATGGCGGGCCAAGTCACTTCGGAACGCGCCGACGATATACTGGGCTGCCGCGTCGAGCTTGACGCCAAGGGGAAGCCTGACCTTGTGTCGATCCAGTTCCGTACGACCGAAGGTTTCCGAGAGATCCAGATGGATTTTATTCAGGCGATGTTCGTGCTTTCCGGGCTCAAATGCATCCAGCTCGATACCAGCACGCCGTTCCCGGACGATCCGCGCGGGGAGCGAAACAACCCGCTCTGCTGATGGTGAGATTGCCATCGGTCAGTTCGCCGAAGCTTTCGCGGGCGGCTCGGTGGGGTCTGCGGGCCATTCCTTGCCCTCGACCTGCGCCACCAACTTCAGGTGCGCCATGCGCGATGCGGGGATGCCGATCTTCCGCCAGCTATGGACGGTCGAGACTGGGGCGGAGATCAGCGAGGCGACGGCGGAGGTTCCGCCGAGCGCGTCGATGATGCTGTTTGCTTGGTGATCCATGAGCGGAGCTTATGCGATAATCGCAACCACATCGCAACTACAAAATTGCGATAATCGCTTTTGCGATAGTCGCACGGCTATTGCACAAGGCCGCATGACCAGAGACGAGCTCAATAGGATTCTCGATCAGCGCGAGGTGCAGAACGTCGTTCTCGCTGATTTGCTGAACATTGGCGCCGACAAGGTGAGCAAGTCACGGTCGCCCAAGGGCACCCGTCGATGGACCGCCGAAGAGGTGGCCAAGATATTGGCGTATCTCGACCGCGGGCAAGACCAGTCGAGGGAGCCTGAGCAGCCGATTCAAGCGACGAATACAGAATATGTCGCCGTCGAAGTTCTGCCGACCTATGCGGGCGCGGGCGGGGGTGCTGTCTCTTATACACATCTCCGAGCCCACGAGACACTGAGCGATCTCG
>CAUUIU010000002.1:0-35205 GCA_963545025.1 uncultured Sphingopyxis sp.
CCTCGGTGATCGGCGGCATGCTCACCGCCGCCTTCCTCGCGATCTTCTTCATCCCGCTCTTCTTCGTGCTTGTCCGCCGCGGCGTGCGCGACGGGCTTGCGGCGGTGCGCACCCGTTTCGGCAAGAGCAAGGATGAAGACCCGGCGGAGGTGCCAGTATGATCCGCGCGCGCGCCCTCCTGCTTGCAGGAACGCTGGCGCTCGCTGGCTGCTCGCTCGCACCCAAGACGGTTTTGCCCGCGCCGCCCGTCCCGCAAAGCTGGCCCGTCGGTGACGCCTATCTGCAGCAAAGCGAGGCGGCACTGCCGATCCTGTCGTACAAGAGCGTCTTCACCGACCCGCGCCTCCAGTTGCTGACCGATCAGGCGCTCGCCAACAATCGCGACCTCCGCGTGGCCTACGCCAATGTCGCCGCAGCGCGCGCGCAAGTTCGCGTCACGCGGTCGGGACAATTCCCCGAGCTCGGAATCAACGCCGGGGCGGGCTATTCGGATAGCGGGACCGGAACAGCCAATGGAGGGGGCAGCGGCGATTTCTCGCTGCGCGGCGGCATTACCGCCTTCGAGCTCGACCTGTTCGGCCGCCTTGCCAATGCGACCGAGGCCGACCGCAACCGCGCGCTCGGTACCGAGGCGGCGTCACGCACGGTGCGCCTCGCGCTGATCGCCAACCTCGCCGAGGCCTGGGCGACCTATGGTGCCGACCGCGACCTCCTGAAAATCGCCGAGGACACGGCGGCCAATGCGCGCGAAAGCGTTCGGCTCACCAAAGCACGGCTCGACGGCGGCGTCGCGCCGCGCACCGACCTGCGCCAAGCCGAGCAGATCCTCGCCACCGCCGAAGATTCGATCGCGCAGCAGAGGACCGCGCTCGCGCAGGACGAAAATCTGATCCGGCTGCTCGTCGGGGGCGATATCGATCGCGCCCTTCTGCCCGCGAGCCTGACCGAGGTGACGCAGGCGATCGTGTCGCTGCCCGCTGGGGTCAGCTCCGAAATATTGCTGCGCCGGCCCGACGTGATCGAGGCCGAATATGGTTTGCGCGCGGCCAATGCCGATATCGGTGTCGCGCGCGCGCGGCTCTTCCCGTCGATTTCGCTGACCGGGCTGCTCGGATTTGCCAGCAACGCCCTCGGCAGCCTGTTCGACAGCGGGTCATTCAACTGGTCGGCGGGCGGTGACGCGACCGCGACCATCTTCGACGCCGGCGGCCGCCGTGCGGGCGTCGCGGTCAGTGAGGCGCAGCGCGACGCCGCGCTCGCGGGTTATGAGGGCGCGATCCAGACCGCCTTTCGGGAGGTGGCCGATGCGCTCGCGGTGCAGGGGACGATATCGGAGCGAGCGCGCGCCGCTGCCGCCAACAGCGCGGCGGCCGCCGATACCGCGACGCTCACAGATGCACGCTACAAGGGCGGTGTCGACAGCTTCCTTTCCAGCCTCGACGCGCAGCGCAGCCTCTATTCGGCGCGGCGGAGCGAAATCGGGACGCAGTTGCTGCTCGTCAGCACGCGAATCGCGCTGTTCCGTACGCTGGGTGGCGACAGCAGCGCGGGCGCCGAAACCCCCTAACCGCACCATCCTGACTCTTCTTGACAAGCGCCACCCCGAAAGCGCTAATAGAACATATCAGGAACAAATGATGCGCGAGTCGTCTCCCCAACTCGCCGGGCTGCGGAAACGCATCGCCCGGCTGACCGCCAGTGGCGGTCTCGAAAGCCGCCGGGCCGACGGCTGGCTGGCAAGCGGGCACGCGCCCTTCGACGCAGCGATCGGCGGCGGGCTCGCGGTCGGACGCACCCATGAATTTTTCGCCGCCGACGCGCTCGACGCAACAAGCGCCGCCGCCTTCGCAGCGCTGATCGCGCTGCGTACCCCGGGCAAGGCGCCGCTGATCTGGCTGCGCACGAGTGACGCCGGCAAGCGCACCGGCCATATCTACGCCCCCGGCATCGCTGAACTCGGCGGCGATCCCGACCGGCTGCTGCTCGTCGAAGCGGCCGATGCCAAGATGCTGCTCGCCTGCGCCAACGACGCGATCCGCTGCGCGGGATCGGCAGCGGTGATCGTCGAAAGCTGGGGCAAATTTCCCTTGCTCGACCTCACCGCCGGCCGCCGCCTCGCGCTCGGCGCGCGCGATGCGGGCACGACGCTGTTGATGCTGCGCCTGGGCGCCGCCCCGGCGCCGAGCGTCGCCGAAACGCGCTGGAATATCGCCGCCGCCGCTTCGCGCGCACTCGAAGCCAATGCTCCGGGAGCCCCCGCCTTCGACCTCGAACTCCTCCGCTGGCGTGGCGGCGCGGCGGGTGCCCGCTGGCGACTGGACTGGAACCATGACGAAAAATGCTTCGGCCCGAATGCCGGCGACACGGCGCTATCTGGCGCTGTTCTTCCCGTGGCTGCCCGCCGAGCGATGGCTTCGCACGGCGCAGCAGCCGCCTGACGCGCCGCTCGTCTTCACCGAGAAGCAGCGCGGCGCGATGCGCCTCGCGAGCATCGATGCCGCCGCAATGGCAGTCGGCCTGCGCGTCGGCATGCCGCTCGCCGATGCGCGCGCGCAGGTGCCAGCGCTCGTCATCGTTCCGCACGATCCCGTTCTCGATCAGAACTGGCTCGACCGGATCGCGCAGGGCTGCGCGCGCTATTCGCCGCTCGTCGCGCTTGATGCCCCCGACGGTCTGATCCTCGATATCGCGGGCGCCGAACATCTCCATGAGAACGAAGCCGGGTTGATCGCCGATGCCGAAATGCGCCTCGCCCGGCTCGGCATGACGCTGCGCCATGCGCTCGGCCCGACCGCCGACGCCGCACGGGCACTTGCGCGCTACCAGACCCGCCCCGCCCCCGACGAAGGACAAGCCATCCGCCGGCTTCCCGTCGCCGCGCTCGAACTCGAAGCCGAAGCGACCACCGCACTCGTCCGGGCGGGATTGAAGACGATCGGCGACCTCGCGAGCCGCCCGATGGCGAATATCGCCGCGCGCTTCGGCGCCGACGCCGCGATGGCGCTGCGCCGCCTGCTCGGCGATGCGCCCAGCCCGCTCGATCCGCGTATCGCCCCGCCACCCGTCGTCGCCGAGCGCCGCTTTGCCGAGCCCATATTGAGCACCCCCCATGCCGCGAAAATCCTCGCCGAACTCGCCGACGAAGCGATTGAAGACCTTGCCGGGCGCGGCAGGGGCGGGCGGCATTTCCGCGCCACCTTCTTTCGCAGCGATGGCCTTGCCCGCAGCATCGAGATCGAGACCGGCCATTCGACGCGTGACACAGGATTGGTGATGCGCCTCTTTACCGAGCGCATGGACAGTTTGCGCGATCCACTCGATCCCGGTTTCGGTTTCGACATGATCCGCCTCGCGGTACCGCGCCTCGAACGGCTTTCCGCGACCCAGCTCAAGCTCGAAGGCGGCGCGGTGCGCGAAGCGGGGACCAACGAACTTGTCGACCGGCTCACGGTCCGGCTCGGTCGCGGCCGCGTGCGACGCCTCCGCCCCGCCGACACGCATATTCCCGAGCAGGCGCAGCTCGCGCTTCCTGCGATCGATGCGCCCGAGCCTCTGCCTTGGCAAATACCGGAACCCGGCGAGCCGCCGACGCGCCCCTTCCACCTCTTCGACCCGCCGCAGCCGATCGAGGTGATCGCCGAAGTTCCCGACGGCCCGCCGCATCAGTTCCGCTGGCGCCGCGCGACGCACGCGGTGCGCCGCTACGAAGGTCCCGAGCGCATCGCCGCCGAATGGTGGCGCCGCCGCGACAATGGCGGGCTGACGCGCGACTATTACCGCGTCGAGGATGTCCAAGGCCGCCGCTTCTGGCTCTTCCGCCACGGGCTCTATAACGAGAAGCCCGACCCCCGCTGGTATATCCACGGGGTCTTCGCATGAGCGATATGCCTGATCCCGGCTTCGCCGAACTGGTCGCCGCGACCAATTACAGCTTCCTGCGCGGCGCCTCGCATCCCGCCGAGATGGTGGCGGAGGCGATCGCCCTTGGCATGACCGGCATTGGCATCGCCGACCGCAACAGCGTCGCGGGGGTGGTGCGGGCGCTGACCGGGCTGCGCAAGCTGCGCGAAGATGCCGCAGAAGAAGGGATCGAGCTTCCCCACATCAAACTCGTCGTCGGGGCGCGCCTGGTTTTCGACGATGGCACCCCGGACATCATCGCCTATCCGACCACGCGCCACGGTTGGGGTCGCCTGACCCGGATGCTGACTATCGGCAATCGTCGCACCCAAAAGGGCGATTGTGTGATGAAGCTCAAGAATCTGCTGATTCACTGCGAGGACATGATCCTGATCGCGATGGCGTCCGAAAAGGACGAACCCATGCTTCGCCGCTTGGCCGAGGTCGCACCGGGCGCGTTATGGCTCGGTGCGACGATGCCAAGGGGCGGCAGCGACCGCCGCCATCTCGCCCGGTTGAACGCCTTGGCCGACCGGGTCGGCATCCCCCTGCTCGCAACCAACGACGCGCTTTACGCCACGCGCGAGCAGCGGCCGCTCCATGACATCATCACCTGCATTCGCGAGGGCACCAACCTCAACGATGCGGGGCACCTGCTCCGCGCCAATGGCGAACGCCATCTGAAATCGCCGCAGGAAATGCGGCGCCTGTTTCGTACCTGCCCCGAAGCGGTCGACGAAAGCACGAAGATCCTCGATCGCATCGCCTTCTCGCTCCGGAATCTGGAGTATGAATATCCGCACGAACCGGTCCCCGAAGGCTGGGAGCCCCAAAGCTGGCTCGAACATATGGTGATGGACGCCGCGAACAGGCTGCATCCGGGCGGATTGCCCCGGCGTTGGCGGGAGGTGCTCGATGAGGAACTCTCCCTCATCCGCAAATGCAACTTCGCCTGCTATTTCCTGACCGTCCACGACATCGTGCAGCATGCGCGGACGCGAGACCCGCCCATCCTTTGTCAGGGACGGGGTTCGGCAGCCAATTCGCTCGTCTGTTACTTGCTCGAAATCACCTCGATCGACCCCATCCATAACAATCTGCTCTTCACCCGCTTCCTGTCCGAAGAACGCCGTGAGCCGCCCGACATCGACGTCGATTTCGAGCACGAACGGCGCGAGGAGGTGATGCAATATGTCTATCGCCGCTACACGCGGCGACGCGCGGGCATCGCTGCGACGGTGATCCATTACCGTCCGCGCAGCGCGGTGCGCGAGGTCGGCAAGGCGCTGGGCCTCAGCGAGGACGTTACGCAGCGGCTCGCCGACACGACATGGGGCAGCTGGGGCAGCGAGATGCCCGTCGAGCGCTTCGTCGAAGCGGGACTCGACCCCGAGCTGGACGATATTGCGCGTCTGCAATGGGTCGTCGCGCAGCTGCTGACCTTCCCGCGTCACCTGTCGCAGCATGTCGGCGGCTATGTGCTCACCGAAGACCGGCTCGACGAGACGGTACCGATCCACAATGCCGCGATGGAGGACCGAACCTTCATCGAATGGGACAAGGACGACATCGACGAACTCGCCTTGATGAAGGTCGATGTGCTCGCGCTCGGGATGCTGACCTGCATCCGCAAATGCTTCGATCTGATGCGGCTGCACGATCTGGGCGACCACGACCTCAAATCGCTCCCGGAAGAGGATCCGGTCGTCTACGACATGCTCTGCAAGGGCGACAGCATCGGCGTCTTTCAGGTCGAGAGCCGCGCGCAGATCAACATGCTGCCGCGGCTGCGTCCGCGGGAATTCTATGATCTGGTTATCCAAGTGGCGATTGTTCGGCCCGGGCCGATCGAGGGGGATATGGTCCACCCATATCTCAAGCGCAGGAACGGCGAGGAGAGGGTAGACTACCCGTCACCCGCTCATCCACATGACCAAAATGAATTGAAGGGCATCCTTTTCAAAACCTTCGGTGTCCCGCTGTTTCAGGAACAGGCAATGAAGCTGGCCATCACGGCTGCCGGCTTCACACCCGACCAAGCCAATGGACTTCGGCGCGCGATGGCTACCTTCCGAAATGTCGGTACCATTCCCGAATATGAGAGCCAGATGATCGATGGAATGGTCGGGCGTGGCTATGAACGGGATTTTGCTCAACGCTGCTACAACCAGATTAAGGGCTTCGGCAGCTATGGCTTTCCCGAAAGCCACGCCCAGTCCTTTGCCAAGCTCGTCTATGTGTCGTCGTGGCTGAAATGTCACCTTCCCGCCGTGTTCGCCTGCGGGATCCTCAATTCACAGCCGATGGGCTTCTACGCGCCCGCGCAGCTCGTCCGCGACGCGCGCGAGCATGGGGTCGAGGTGCGCGAGGTCGATGTGAACGCCAGCGGCTGGGACAACAGTCTCGAACGGCGCGAGGACGGCAGCCTCGCGCTGCGGCTCGGTTTTCGGCAGGTTGACGGGTTCCGCGAGGAATGGGCGAAGCAGATCGCCGGGGCCCGCACGACATCCTTCGCCTCGGTCGAGGAACTCGCACGCCGTGCCAATCTGCCTTCGCGCGCCCTGCGCCTCCTCGCCGATGCCGATGCGTGCCGCTCGATGGGGCTCGAACGACGTCCGGCACTGTGGGATGCCCGCCGCGTTCGGCAAGGCGTGCTGCCGCTGTTCGGCGCGGCCGAAACCGACGAACTCGGTGCCGAGGAAGATGCGCAGCTGCCGCCGACGCCGATGGTCGAACATGTGCTCACCGATTATCAGACGACGCGCCTGTCACTGAAGGGTCATCCGATGACGTTCCTCCGCCGCGATTTCGAGCGTGAGGGTGTCTCGAGCGCTCTGCAGGTCGCTGCCGCGAAGAACGGATCGATCGTTCGTGCCGCCGGCGTCGTGCTGATCCGCCAGCGCCCGGGCAAAGGCAATGCGATCTTCATCACGCTCGAGGATGAGGGCGGGATCGTCAACATCCTGCTCTGGGCGCGCCACTTCGAACGCTATCGCCGCGCGGTGATGGCGTCGCGGCTGATGCTCGCCGAGGGCGAGGTGCAGCGGAGCAAGGAGGGTGTGATCCACCTGATGGCGACGCGAATCGTCGATCGCACCGCGATGCTCGATACGCTGGGTAGCGACCGCCGCTTCGATCCCGAAGTCTGCCGCGCCGACGAGGTCAAGCATCCGCAAGTGCCGCGCGGTTATGCGGCGAAGCACGGCCACCCGCGCGACGTCCGCATCCTCCCCAAGTCGCGGGATTTTCATTGATTGTGGCCGACTAACGTTGGCTACGGCACCAGCCCGGTTACGAGCAGACCAAAACGAAGATGCCCCGGCTGTGGGGAGCCGGGGCATCGGAATCAGGCTATCAAAGGGACCAACCAAATATAGCCTGAAAGTCGTTCGCGGGGTTTTAGCCGCGGAGCAGGTTCATCACGCCCTGCTGGCTCTGGTTCGCCTGGGCGAGCATCGCGGTCGATGCCTGCGACAGGATCGAGGCAGCAGCCAGCTTCGTCGATTCCGCCGAGAAATCGGCGTCTTCGATGCGCGACTTGGCGCTCGCCAGATTCGTGACAGTCGACGTCAAATTGTCGACAGCCGATTCGAGGCGGTTCTGCTGGGCACCGAGGTTGGCGCGCTGCGTGGCAACCGTCTGGATCGCCGTGTCGAGCGTCGTCAGAGCAGCCGAAGCGCCGGCTGCGGTGGCGAGCGTGACGGCACCAACGGCCAGGCCGGTAGCGGAAAGATCGCCGATCGCGATATTGACAACTTCGCCCGACGCCGTGCCGGTCTGGATGTCGATGCTCGCGCCACCCGACAGCAGGTTGGTGCCGTTGAAGGTCGTGCGGCTGGCGATATCGCCAATCTGCGAGATCAGCGCCGTGACTTCGGTCTGGATCGCGGTGCGATCGGTCGTGCCGTTGGTGCCGTTGGCCGACTGAACAGCCAGTTCACGCATGCGAACGAGGATGTTCGAGATGCCGCCCATCGCGCCTTCGGCGGTCTGCGCCAGCGAAATGCCGTCGTTGGCGTTGCGTACCGCTTGGGTCAGGCCGCGGACACTGGCGTCCATACGGGTCGCGATTGCGAGGCCGGCGGCGTCGTCCTTGGCGCTGTTGATGCGCTTGCCGCTCGACAGGCGTTCCATCGCCTGCGATTGCATACGCTCGGCAACACGCGAGTTATTCTGGGCGCGAAGCGCGCTCACATTGGTGTTGATGACAGTCATAATGTTCCTTTCCGGCCCAACGGCCATTCCCCTGTGTGCGGCTCAGCGAGCGTCACGAGAGCAGTAACGGCGGCGGATCGCGGGGCTTAAGCAGGCGCCGTCAAAAAAACGCCGAAGCCGCGAACATCGCCCTTCGTTACGATCTCAACCATCTGAAATATAGCCATTTATTATTTTGGCACGTGCTTTGCATTGTTCTTTGCGTGCGGCGCACGGCCGCCATCAGGACGGATGGAAAGCATGAGCACGATTGACCAGAGCCGGCTGCTGCAGATGCGCAGTTCGATCCTCAATCAGAACGAGGCGCTGCAACGCGCCGCTGGTCGCGGCGCCGCGGGCGGCGTCGGCGGAACCGAGGGCGGAGCCGATTTCGGTGCCGCCATCTCGGCCGCGCTGCAGCAGGTGAACGGCCAGCAGCACAAGGCGAGCGCGATGAGCGAAGCCTATGAGCGCGGCGACACGCACGACATCGTCAGTGTCATGATCGAGCGCCAGAAGGCCTCGCTCGGCTTCGAAACCACGCTGCAGGTGCGCAACAAGCTGCTCTCCGCCTACCGCGACATCATGAACATGCCGGTGTAACCCATGGCCGACGCTCAGACCCTCACCCCCATCGACACCGCGGCCGCGAACCGCCTGCCCGCCCCGGCGTTCGGCAACCGGCTCGCCCCGATCACCCAGTTCGCCCGCCAGCCCGCCGTGCAGCGCGCGCTGCCCGCCATCGCGACCACCGCCGCGATCGGCATCGCCGCGCTCGCTTACTTCATGACCACCTCGGCCCCCCAGGCGCAGTTGTTTGCCGGGCTCGAGGACAGCGACAAGGCTGCGGTCGCCGACGCGCTGCAGACCGCAGGGATCGGGCACAGCATCGACCCGACGAGCGGCGCGCTTACCGTCGACGCCGACAAGCTCCACCAGGCGCGCATCACCCTCGCCGGCCAAGGCCTGCCGAAAGCGCAGCCAAGCGGCGACAGCCTGATCGCGTCGCTGCCCATGGGATCGAGCCGTGCGATCGAGGGCGAGACGCTGCGTTCGGCGCGCGAAGCCGACCTGTCACGCACGATCGAGACGATCGATTCGGTCAAGAGCGCGCGCGTCCATGTCGCCGCCGCCGAACCCAGCCTGTTCGTCCGCGACGACAAGCCGGCGACCGCATCGGTGATGCTGACGTTGCAGAACGGCCGCTCGCTTTCCGACGGCCAGGTGCAGGCGATCCGCTTCCTCGTCGCATCGTCGGTTCCCGGCATGAACGCCGACCAGGTGTCGGTGATCGACCAGCGCGGCGCTTTGCTGTCCGACGGCGCGTCGAGCAGCGACATGAAGGCGTTCCAGCTGCAGACGCAGATCGAGGATCGTTTCCGCCGCGCGCTCGACACGCTGCTCGGCCCGATGCTCGGTGCCGGCAATTATACGGTCGAAGTCCATGCCGACGTCGACATGTCCGAAAGCCAGGCGACGCGCGAAAGCTTCCCCGAGAACGACCGCGCGCTGACCAGCGAACAGATCACCCGCTCGACGAGCGGCCAGAATGCGCCCGCCGTCGGTATCCCTGGCGCGCTGTCGAACCAGCCGCCGCAGGCGACGACGGTCACCGCGACCGCCCCCAATCCGGTGCCGACGGCGCCCGCCACCGAAACGCAGAGCAACGAGAATTCGGCGCGCGCTTTCGAGGTCGGCCGCGAAGTGTCGGTGACGCACAATCCGCAGGGCCGGCTCCGCCGCGTTTCGGTCGCGGTGGCGCTCAATCAGGGCAAGAAGGCGCTGACGCAGGCTGACATGACCAAGATCGACAGCCTGGTGAAGGGCGCGGTCGGTTTCGACGCGACGCGCGGCGACCTGATCGCAATCAGCCAGCGCCCCTTCGTCAAGGTCGAGGAGAGCGGCCCCGCCTTTTACGACCAAGGCTGGTTCATGCCGCTGATCCAGCAGGTCGGCGCGATCCTCGCCGCGATCCTCGTCTTCTTCTTCATCGGTCGCCCGATGATTCGCGCCGCGAAGGAGCGCGCCGCCAAGCGTGCCGAGCAGAATCAGGCACTGGAGCAATCGCTGCTCGCCGCGACCGACGCGCGCCCCGCGCTCAGCCAGGGCAATGGCGGCCGCGAAATCACGCTCGAAATGATCGAGGCGGCGCCAAGCTATGAAGCGCGCGCCAACCTCGTCCGCGCTTTCGTCCGTCAGGATTCGGCCCGCGCCGCACTCGTCGTGCGCCAGCTGATGCAGGAGGGCGCCCGTGGCTGATGACCTCGACACCCTCGTCGAAGGCGCCCCCGCGCGCGCCAAGCCGGCCATCGACGGATCGTCGGCCGCGGCGATCCTGCTGATGCTGCTCGACGAAAGCGAAGCCGCGACCATCCTGAAGCACCTCGGCCCCGAAGAGGTGCGCCAGCTCGCCAAGTCGATGTTCGACACTGCCAACGCCAGCGAAACGCAGATCGATCAGGCGCTCGAACAATTTGTCACGAGCAGCCGCAGCGTCAGCGCGCTCGCGGTCGGTGCCGACACGCGCATCCGCTCGGTGATCCATGAAGCCGTCGGCAATGTCCGCGCCGACAATATCCTGGCCGCGGTCGCGCCGCAGCGGAGCGCCGCTTCGCTGGAAATGCTCCGTTGGATGGACGTCGACGCGATCAGCGCGCTGCTCGCCAGCGAGCATCCGCAGGTCGGCGCGTTGATCCTTTCGGTGCTCGTGCCCGATGTCGCCGCCCGCGCGATCGAAACGCTCGACGAGCTGAAACAGGCCGATCTGGTGCTGCGCGCGGCGATGCTCACCTCGGTCCCCGCCGCCGCGATCGAAGATCTCGAATCGGTTCTCGCCGCCGCCAATGTCGACGGCCAGCGGGTCGCCAAGCAGGCGATCGGCGGCCCGAGCGACGTCGCCAAGATCATGAAGAAAATGCCGAAGCAGCTTTCGGAGCGCACGATCCGCGCGCTCAAGAAGCATGACAAGATTCTCGCCCAGATGATCGAGGAAGAAATGTTCATCTTCGAAAATCTGCGCGATCTCGACAGCAAGGCGCTCGGCACCGTGCTGCGCGCGGTCGACGCGGCGCAGCTCGCGATCGCGCTCAAGGGCACTGACGAGGATATGGTCGACCGCTGCCTCGCCACCATGTCGAAGCGTGCGTCAGAAACGATCCGCGACGAAATGACCGAGATGACGATGGTCAAGCGCGTCGATGTCGACGAAGCGCAGAAGGCGATCATGCAGGTCGTCCGCCAGATGGCTGCCGCCGGCGACATCATGATCGCGGGCGCGGGCGACGATTATGTCTGATCGCGCGTTCGAAACCGGCTTCGCCGCCGTCACGCTCGCCGACGCCATGGCACGGAGCAACGGCTTTCGCCCGATTCATTTCGGCGGCGGCGTCCGCGAGGTCACGCCGATGGCCGACCTTATGGATGAAACCGACCTCGCCGACGATCCCTTCGCGCTCGGCCTCGCCGAAGGCCAGCGCTTGGCCGAAGCCGCCTATACGGCCGAACGCCATCAGCTGCTCGCGCTGCTCGCCAGCACCGAAGCGCTGCAGGACGAACCGAGCGAAGAACTGGCGCAGTTGATCGCCGAGACGGTCGAGCGCCTTGTGCGGCAGATCGTCGACAGCGCGCCGATCGACGCCGCCTGGTTGCAGGCGCAGGCCGAAACCGCCGCGGCGATGGTCGCCGATGCCGACAAGGCGCGCGTCCTCTGGGTCCATCCCGACGATGCCGTGCTGCTCGCCGGTCATGCGATGCCGCTCGCGGTCGAGGCCGACGCATCGATGGTTCGCGGCACGGTGCGGATCGAAACCTCGGCCGGCTGGATCGAACATGGCCGCGCGGTCTATTTGAACGAATTGCGCGCCGCGCTCGGCACCGAGATGGCGGCATGACCCGCCGCCTCGCTCTCTCGGCGCAGCATCTGCTCGCCCCCGTCGACCTGACCAACGCGTCACCGCGCCGCATCGGCACGCTCGTCGCGCACGAAGGCATCATGCTCGAAGTATCGGGTTTCCCGCAGCCGCTGGGCAGCAACGTCCGCATCAAGTCGGCCGACAATGATTATGTCTATGGCGAAGTCGTCGGCTTTCGCGGCCACCGCAGCCTCGTCCTGCCGTTCGACACCAACAAGCCGCTTGTCACCGGCGCGCCGGTCGAGCCGCATGGCGCATCGTCGATGGTTCCCGTCGGCAAGGCGCTGCTTGGCCGCATCATGGACGCGCAGGGCAATCCGCTCGACGGCCGCCCTGCGATCAAGTCGCAGTTCCTGTGGCCGCTCGCCGGCCGCAAGGTCAATCCGCTGCGCCGCGGCCGCGTCACCCGCCCGCTCAACATGGGCGTGCGCGCGATCAATGGCCTGCTCACCGTCGGCGAGGGCCAGCGCGTTGCGATCATCGCGGGCTCGGGCGTCGGCAAATCGGTGCTGATGGGCCAGATGATCGCCGGGACCGAATGCGACGTCATCGTCGTCGGCCTGATCGGCGAGCGCAGCCGCGAAGTCAGCGACTTCGTCGAAACCAAACTGCCCCCCGAAGTCCGCAAGAAGGCGGTCGTCGTCGCCGTTCCCGCAGACCATCCGCCGCTGCTCCGCCTGCGCGCCGCGATGCGCGCGACCGCGATCGCCGAAGCCTTTCGCGACGAGGGCAAGAAGGTGCTGCTCCTCATCGACAGCCTGACGCGCGTCGCGCATGCACAGCGCGAAATCGGGCTGACGCTGGGCGAACCGCCCACGATGAAGGGCTATCCGCCCTCGGTCTTCGCGCTGATCCCCTCGCTGTGCGAGCGCGCCGGCATCGACCGCGAAACCGGTGGCTCGATCACCGCGCTCTACACCGTACTCGCCGATGGCGGCGACATCGATGATCCCGTCGTCGACAGCGCCCGCGCGATCGTCGACGGCCATATCATCCTGTCGCGCACGCTCGCCGAACAGGGCGTCTATCCCGCGATCGACGTCGCGCGCTCGCTGTCGCGCACCATGGTCGATTCGGTCGACCCCGAGCATGCCGCCGCCGCCGCGCGCTTCCGCCAGCTGTGGTCGGCCTATGAAGAGAATCGCGATCTGATGCTGATGGGCGCCTATGTCGCCGGCGGCGATCCGGTGCTCGACGAAGCCATCGCCCGCCACGCCGACCAGCTCGCCTTCATGTCGCAGCCGGCGAAGGCTCAGGTCGATTTCGATATTTCCCGCCAAGCCTTGATTGAAGGATATTCCGCATGAACGCCCGCACCGCACGCCGCAAACGCATCATTCGCGTGCGCACCGTCGAACATCAGCTGGCGGAGGCCAATCTGGCGCGGGCCAATGGCGAACTGGCGAGCCTCGTCGAACTGGCGAAGCGCCTCGAAACGCTGCGTGTCGACCTGGCGATGGCCAAGGGCGCGGTCGCCGGCCGCGCGCTCAATTCGGTCGGCGAGCTCGCGATGCGGCTCGACATCGCGCAGGAAAATCTGACCGCGCCGCTGGTCAACGCAAGCGCGCGCCGCGACCATATGGGCGCGCTGGCACAGAGCGCGATGGTCAAGGAAGAATCGGCTGTGCGCCTGTACGAACGCAGCCGCAAATCGGCCGAACAGGAAATGGAACGCCGCAGCGACGCCAATCGCCCGCATCGCCGCCGGTCGATGAGCCTGCGCCTGATCGACGGAGGCACGGCATGATGAGCGCGCTTCCCCAGATGCCGGCGCAGACCGGTCTCGCGTCGATACTCGCTGCGCTCGGCGGCGGCACGCCGACCGCGGCCGGCGACGCCGGCTTCGAGGCGTTGCTCGCCGCGGCGCCCGCCCATGGCGGCACGACGGTGAACGCCCCCTCGACGATCCAGATCGGCCTGCCGGTAACCATCGCTCCTGCCGCTCCGCTCACGATCGAGTCCGAGATTGCCGTCGACCCGGCCGCGCCGACGCCGACGGCCGCGCCGCCGACGGTGCACCCGGCGTCGGTCGAAGGCCGGGCAGCAACCGATGCCGCCCATCTGCTGATCGCGCTGATCGGTGCGGCCGATGGCGCACCGGTCGCCGAGAAACCCGCGTCAGCGGCGCCCGCCACCGTCAGCGCAGAGGCTCCCGCCGAAGCCATCGTCGCCCAAGTCACCGAAGCGGTCGCAGCGCCGGTCGTTGCGTTGCTGCAGGCCGTGACGGCAGCTCCGGCGCAGACGGCCGTCAAGCCGACGAAAACCGCCGAGGCATCGACCGTGACTGCCGACAGCGCGGCGCCGGCTGCGCCTATCTCGGCCAAGCCGCGTCCGGCGGCGCTGCCAGCGCTGACGGGCGCCGACTTCCCGGTAACGAAGCCCGCTGCCGAAGCCGCACCATCGATGACGGTGCTCTTTACCCAGGCCGACGTCCAAGGCGCCGCGACGCCGATCGATGTGACCCGTCCCCCTGTCGTGACCGAACGCGTACTCGACATGGCGAGCGACGATATGTGGATCGAACAGCTCGTCCGCGACATCGCCGCGACCAAATCGGACAGCGGCGACATCAGCTTTCGCCTGATGCCGCGCCACCTCGGCCGCCTCGATGTCGCGATGCAGATGGGCGACGAAGGCGTCTCGCTGAAGCTCGACACCCAGCATGAAGCGACCGCGACCCTCGTCACCGCCGCGCAGGGCCGACTGGTCGAGGACCTCCGTCAGCAGGGCGTTCGCGTCGCGGGCGCCGAAGTGACCTGCACGCCGGGTGAGACCGGACGCCAGTCGCAGCAGCAGGGTCAGGGCCGCAGCCCGGCGACCGATGTGGCGCACCTGATCGAAACCGCCACCGACGGCGCCGAACCGCGCGCCGATCGCCCCCATGACGAACGCGCCGCCGCTCGCCGCGGCCGCTTTGCCTGACCAGGAAGGACCTGACGATGAGCAAGGACAAGAACCCCGATGCCGAACCCAAAAAGGGCGGCAAGATGAAGAAGCTTATGATGGTCGGCATCGGCGCGATCGTGCTGGTCGGCGCGGGCGCCGGCGCGGGCATCTATTTCGGCGCGCTGTCGGCGCATGAAACCAAGCCCGAGGATCATTATCCCAAGCTGGTCGAACGCAGCGACGATCCGGAAGTCCCGCCCGCCGAAGGCGAAAGCGAGGAAGCGCCGCTGAAGGTCGGCACCGTGTCGGTGCCCAACGACAAGTTCAAGGTCGACCCGCGCAAATATGAAATCACCTATTTCGCGATCCCCGACGCCTTCACGACGAACCTCGCCGACGGGTCGGGATTCCTGCAGGTCGGGATCAGCCTGTCGACCTTTTACGACGGCAAGGTGATCGGCAACATCAAGCGCCAGCAAGTGCCGATCCGTTCGGTCGTGCTGATGGTGCTCGCCGAACAGGATCCGGCGCTGCTCGCAACCTCGCAGGGCAAGCAGCGGCTGCAACGCCAGCTGACCGCCGCGATCAACGAGGTGCTGCGCGACAAGGAAGGCTTTGGCGGCATCGACAATGTCTATTTCACGAGCATGGTGATCCAGTGAGCGCCGACGTTAAATCCGTAAAGGCGATCAAGGCGCCCGCCGCCAAGAAGCCGGCCGACGACGCGCCGAATGCCAAGGCGTCGTTGCTGCTGCGCAAGGCCGAAAATGGCTATGCCTTTCCGGTCCTCGACGCGGTCGCGACCCAGTTTGCCCGCAGCCTTCGCGACCTGATCCGCGCGCTCGGTGCGCCGGGGGTGCAGGTCGAGCGCGGCGAGACCGAACAGGTCGCCTTCGCCGACTGGTCGCAGGCCGCGATCCCGGCGATCTTCTGGCGCTATCACGCGCCGCCGCTCAAGGGGCCCGTGCTGCTGTCGGCCGCACGCCCGCTGATCCTCCAGCTCGTCGACATCTTCTATGGCGGCAAGGGCCAGCTCGCGGCCGAACGCGAAGAGTTGACCGACGCCGAGGAACGCTTCGCGGCGCGGCTTGGCCGCGACATGGGGCTTCAGCTCGCTGCTGCCTGGGGCGACAAGCTGCACATCGAGCCCGAACTGGACTGCGTCACCACCGATCCCGCCAAGCTTTCGGCGGTGCGCGCCGACGACGAACTGGTTGTCCAGCGCTTCACGCTGCGTGGCGCGCCCTTCGAGGGCAAGGTAATTTTCTGTGCCTATCCGGTCGCCGCGCTGCGCGGCATCGCCGGCGCCGAACCGCTGCCCGAAGCGCGCGAAGGAACCGGCGCCGATCCGGTCTGGGCGGCGTCGCTGAACAAGGCTTTGCGCGATGTGCGCCTGCCGGTGCGCTCGGTTCTCGCCCGACCCGAAATTTCTTTGGTCAAACTCCTCTCTTTGGAGGTCGGCGATATCATTCCGTTAACCATTCCGCGCAATGTTCCCTTAACCGTCGCGGGCCGGAATTTCGCGACGGGCAATATCGGCGAGGCCAATGGCAACGCCGCTATCATGATCGAAAATATCGAAGAAGGACCCGACCATGACTGACATCAGCGAAGCCCCGACGCGGCGCGATCGCCGCGACGCCAAGGACATCGCCTCGGCGCCGAATTTCGACCTGCTTGCGGGCGTGTCGCTGCGCGTTTCGGTCGAGGTCGGATCGACCTCGATGACGCTCGCCGAACTGCTCGCCATGTCCGAAGGCAGCGTGGTCGAACTCGACCGCGCGGCGACCGACCTGCTCGACATCTATGCCAATGGCACGTTGATCGCGAAGGGCGAGATCGTCAGCGTCGACGGCCGTTACGGCATCCAGGTCGCCGAGGTCGTGGCGCCCGACCGCGCCATCGCCGGTTTCGACCGGAGAGCATAAGATGCTCGAATATTTCCTCCGCCTGCTCATACTGCTGCCGCTGATCGGCGGCCTGGCATGGGGCAGCCTGTGGCTGTGGAAGCGCGTCCAGATGGGCGTGCCGCTCGGCGGCGGGCCCAAGCAGGCGCGCGCGATCGAGATGGTCGGCGTCCTGCCGCTCGGCCCCGGGTCGAAGCTCGCCGTCGTCGAATTCGCGGGGCAGCAGATCCTGATTTCGGTCTCGCGCAACGGCATCACCCGGCTTGCCGACAACAGCCAGGGCGATTTCCATGCGGATTGATCGCAAGACAATCTTCCGCGGCGCGGCGATCGCCGGCGGTATGGCGCTGCTCCTCGCGGCGCCTTCGGCCTATGCGCAGGCGAGCGACGGCCTCGGCCGCGCGGTGAGCGAAATCGGCGGCGATGGCCGCCCGCTGACGCTCTCGCTCCAGCTCCTTCTCTTGATGAGCCTGCTGACGGTGCTGCCGTCGCTGCTGCTCATGATGACCAGCTTCACGCGCATCATCATCGTGTTGTCGATCCTGCGCCATGCGCTGGGGTTGCAGCAGACGCCGCCGAACCAGGTGCTGGTGGGCCTCAGCCTCTTCCTCTCGCTGTTCGTGATGCAGCCGGTGATCAGCGAAGTGAACCGCGTCGCGATCACGCCCTATGGCCAGGAACAGATCGACATCGGCGAGGCGGTGTCGCGCTCGGGCGTCGCGCTCCACAGCTTCATGATGAAGCAGACGCGCAAGTCCGACCTGATGATGTTCGCCAAGATCGCCAAGGCACCGACCTATGCGAGCCCCAAGGACGTGCCCTTCTCGATCCTGCTGCCCGCCTTCGTCACCAGCGAACTCAAGACCGCGTTCCAGATCGGTTTCCTGATCTTCCTGCCCTTCCTCGTCATCGACCTGATCGTCGCATCGGCGCTGATGTCGCTGGGTATGATGATGCTGTCGCCGACGATCATATCGATGCCCTTCAAGTTGCTGCTCTTCGTCCTCGTCGACGGCTGGGCGCTGACGATGGGATCGCTCGCCTCCTCCTTCATAGGATAGCGCCATGGAAGCCGACTATTTCGTGGGGGTCGCGCAGCAGTCGCTGTGGATCCTCGCCCTCGCATCGGCGCCGCTGCTGCTGCCGATCCTCGTGATCGGCGTGCTGCTCGGCATGGTGCAGGCTGCGACGTCGATCAACGAACAGACGTTAACCTTCGTGCCCAAGCTGATCGTCGCGGCGATCTGCCTTGCGATCTTCGGCAGCAGCATCCTTGTGCTGCTCACCGATTTCACGCGCGACATCTACGCACAGATACCGGGCCTGGTCCGCTAGCAAAACGATGATCCCCGCCGAGATTCCGAATATCGAAGCGATGCTCCAACTGTGGATGTTGGGGATGATCCGGCCCGGCGCCGCTTTTCTGGCCGCGCCGGTTTTCGGCGCGGCGGGGGTCCCGATCCAGCTTCGCCTCGTCATCGCGCTCGCCGTCGGCGTGCCCGCCGTCGCGTCGTCGGGTATGGCGCTGCCGCCCGAAGGGATCGTATCCCTTCCCGGCTTCCTGATGATAATCGGCGAAGTCGTGATCGGCCTCGGCATCGGCTTCGTGCTCCAGATGGGGCTCGCCGCGGCATTGCTCGCGGGCGAGACGATCAGCAACGCGATGGGCCTTGGCTTCGCGTCGATGGTCGACCCGCTCGGCGGCGCGTCGAGTTCGGCGATCGGCCAGTTCCTGTCGATGCTGGCGACCGCGATCTTCCTCGCCGCCGACGGCCACCTGCTGCTCATCGGCATCATCGTCGACAGCTATCAGGCGCTGCCACCCGGCAACGCCTTTCCCTCTTTCGGCGCGATTGAGGGCCTTCTCCGCTTCGGCAGCCTGATGTTCGTTGCCGGCCTGTCGATCGCGCTGCCTGTCGGCTTCGTGCTGATCCTCGTTCAGATCATCATGGGCGTCATCGGCCGCTCGGCGCCCGCGCTCAACCTGTTTGCCGTCGGCATTCCCGCGACCCTGCTCGCCGGGATCGTCCTGCTCGGCATCGCAACGCCGGTAATGGCCGAGGCGATCGCCCGCTTCCTGTCCGACGCGCTCGACGCCGCGCGCATGTTCGCACGGGGCTGACATGTCGGGGGCGACCGAGAAGGACCAGAAAACCGAACAGCCGACGGCGAAGAAACTCGCCGATTCGGCGCGCGAGGGCGATGTGTTGATGTCGCGCGAACTCGCGACCGCGCTGATGATGCTCGCCGCCGCCGGGTGGATGGTCGCGGCGGGCGGCTGGTTCGTCCAGTCGGCCAGCGATCTGCTCCGCCGCGGCCTGACGCTGACCGCGCACGATGTCACCGACTTCGCCCCCGGCGAGGCGCTGATGCGCAACGGCGCCGAAATCCTGCTGCCGCTGGCCAGCCTGTTCGGGCTCGCGATCGGCGCTGCGATCGCCGGCCCGGCGCTGCTCGGCTCGATGGGCTGGCGCGGCAAGGCGCTCCAATTCAAGGGCAACCGCATGAACCCGATGAGCGGGCTCAAGCGCATGTTCGGCCTGCAGGGCGCGACCGAGCTGGGCAAGGCGCTGGCCAAGGTGCTGTTGCTCGGTTCGATCGGATATTGGCTGGTGATGCAGAGCTTGCCCGCGATCATGATGATGGCGGCGAGCGACCTGATGGGCGCCATCGGCCTCGCGGGCAAGGCCGTCGGCCATGCGATGCTGACGCTTGCCGGCGGGCTGGTCGTCATCGCACTGATCGACGTGCCGGTACAATGGTTCCAGCGCAACAAGCGGCTGATGATGAGCAAGCAGGAGATCAAGGAGGAAATGCGCCAGTCTGACGGCGCCCCCGAACTCAAGCAGGCGCAGCGCCAGCGCCAGCACGAAATGCTCAGCGGATCGGCGCGCAAGGCGGTGTCCGAGGCAACCGTCATCCTGACCAACCCGACCCATTTCTCGGTCGCGCTGCGCTATCGGCCGGGGGTCGATGCGGCGCCTGTCGTCGTTGCGCGCGGCCGCGGCGACGTCGCGCTCGCGATCCGCGAACTCGCGCGCGGCGCCGATGTGCCGATGCTCGAATATCCGCAGCTGACCCGTGCGATCTATTTCACCTCGCGCGCCGGCCGAATCATCCCGGAGGAATTGTTCATGGCCGTCGCGGCGGTGCTCGCTTTCGTCTTCCAGCTCGAGCGTGCGGCCGCCGAAGGACTCGCCCCGCCGGTGGTCGACGTGCCCGTTTCGCATCGCTTCGACCCCGAAGGCCGCCGTCAGGATTGATGCGCTTAATCCTCGGCCGACGCCGCCGTTAACAGGTCCGAAGGATATTTTTCATGGTCAGCTCCATCACCAACGCCCTGGGTTTCGGTTCGGGCATCGACGTCAAGCAGCTGGTCAGCGACCTCGCCGCCGCATCGCGCGAGCCCAAGGTCGCGCGTCTCAACGACCTGGCCAAGCAGAATCAGGCGCGGGTCAGCGCGCTGGCGCAGGCGCGTTCGGACCTCGAGGGCTTTGCCGATTCCCTTGGCCAGATGGTGGCTGACGGTACATTGCGCAGCACGCCCACCGTGTCGGACGAGAGCGTTCTTTCGGCGACCTCGCGGGCGGGCCTGAACGCCGACAGTTTCGCCGCGACCGTCGTGGTGAGCCAGCTCGCGCGCGCGCAGACCGCCTATTCGGGAATCGTGGCCGACAAGGCCGCCGCCATCGGCACCGGAACGATGACGCTGACCGTCGGCGGGGTCGCCAAGACGATCACTGTCGACGCGGCCAACAGCAGTCTCGACGGCCTGGCCAATGCGATCAACGCGAGCGGCAGCGGCGTCACCGCGTCGATCATCGCCGACGACGGCGGCCATCGCATCATCCTGAAAGGCCCGTCGGGCGAAGCCAATGCCTTCACACTGACCGCCGATGCCGGCGCAGATCCTGGCCTGTCGGCCTTTGCCTATGGTTCGGGCGGGTCGATGACGCTGGGCCAGAGCGCGGCCAACGCCAATTTCACCATCGACGGCGTCGCGTTCAGCCGGGCGTCGAACATCATCGACGATGTCGTTCCCGGCATGTCGCTGACGCTGAAGAAAGCGGCGCCCGGTCAGTCGGTCGACATCGGCGCGAGCCGTCCGCTCGACATGATCAAGCAGACGGTCGGCGACTTCGTCTCGGTCTATAACCAGATGAAGAAGAGCCTGCAGTCGGCGTCGAGCATGTCGGGCTCGACCACCTCGCTGCGCGAGCTGGAGCGCGAGCTCGCGGGTCTCGTCGGCAAGGTGATCAGCAGCCACCCCAGCATCAACAAGCTCACCGACATTGGCGTTTCGACGACCAAGGACGGCCTGCTGTCGCTCGACAGCGCGAAGCTCGACAAGGTTCTTGCGTCCGATGCCGGTGCGGTCGAGGCGCTGTTCAATCCGCGCCGCGACGCCACGCATACCGAGACGACCGATCCCGGCATCGCCTTCGCGCTCGACGCGATCCGCGACAAGGCGATCGCGACCGACGGGGTCATCGACCGCGTGTCGAAATCGCTCAAGACTAAGAGCGACACGCTGGCCGAAACGCTAGAGAAGGTCGAGGAGCGCGAAGAGGCCTATTACAAGCGCCTCGAGAAGCAATATGGCTCGCTCGACGCCAAGCTGGCCGCCTTCAAGGCGACGCAGACCTATCTCGAACAACAGATCAAGCTCTGGAACAACCAGGGTAACGATTAAGGGCCTTGACCGTGGCAGCTACCGCTTCAACCGTCCGGGCGACCGGACTTTACCGCCGATTGCAGAACGAAAGTCGCGCTGCGGCCGCGGACCCGGTCGAACTGGTGACGATGCTTTACGACGAGCTGGAAACCGCCGTCGGGGTGCTCGGCGCGATGGTACGGCAGGGTCAGCGCATTTCGGCGACCGAGCCCGCGCACCGCGCGCGCACGATCCTGATCGGCCTCGACGCCGGGCTGGATCGCGACGCCGGCGGCGAGGTGGCGACGGCCCTTTCGCGCGTCTATCGCAGCATGCGCCGCAAGCTCGACGAGGCGGTCGCGGCGAACAGCGAGGACGGGCTGGCCGAGCTGCTCGATGGCATTGAAACCGTCAGCGCCGCCTGGCGCCAATTGCGCTAGAAACCGATCTGCCGAAATGAAAACGGCGCCCGATCGGCGCCGTATATCTTCCCGCTGGGGTGCCCGACCGCCCAGGTGGGGACGGGCGGTCGGGCGAGTCAGGAGGCGGACCAGAGCCCCCCTTATTCCAGCGGGTGCTGAAACTCTTTTATGCGGCCGTCAGGCGGCCTGCTGATGAACGCCATATTTGCGCATCTTTTCGATCAGCGTCGTGCGCTTGAGCGTCAGAAGGCGCGCGGCTTCCGAAATGATGCCGTCGGCGAGGTCGAGCGCGACATGGATCTGTTCGAGCTCGATCGTTTCGATCTCGCGCTTCAGGTCGATCGGTCGGCCCGGTGCCGGCGTCTTCGCGAAGGGCGAAGCGGGGGCGGCGGTGTCTTCCGCGCTGGCCGGCGCCGCGGCAGGACTGCTGGGGACAGTCCGCCGCGACGCCAGCGCTGCGGTGGGGTTCAAAAGCATGGCGGCATCGGCGACCCCAAGGGTCTCGCCGCCATGGAGAACGCTGGCGCGTTCCACGAAATTGCGAAGCTCGCGGACATTGCCCGGCCAGCTGTGCTGCATGAGGAGCTCCATCGCGGCATCGTCGTAGCGGCACTTGGCGTCGGCGGGCATCTGGCGCTGGAAGTGGCGGATCAGGGCGGGAATGTCTTCAACGCGGCTGGCGAGGCTCGGCACCTGCAGCACGACGACGCCCAGCCGGAAGAACAGGTCTTCGCGGAACTTGCCGTCGGAGATCGCGCTGTCGAGATCCTGATGCGTCGCCGAAATGACGCGGACGTCGACCTTCTTCACGTCGCTGCTGCCGACGCGGACGATCGTCCGCTCTTCGAGGACGCGGAGCAGTTTGACCTGCATGTCGAAGCGCATATCGCCGATTTCGTCGAGGAAGAGCGTGCCGCCTTCGCTGGCTTCGAAATGGCCGATGCGGCGGGCATGGGCGCCGGTGAAGCTGCCTTTTTCATGGCCGAACAGTTCGGATTCGATGAGGTCGCCGGGAATGGCGCCGCAGTTGATCGCGGAAAAGGCCTTGCCCGAGCGGACGCCTTCGTCGTGGATGGCACGGGCGACGAGTTCCTTGCCCGAGCCCGACGGGCCGCAGAGCATGACCGAAGCGTTCGAGCGGGCCACGCGGCGGATCATTTCGCGCAGCTGCGCGGCCGCCGGGCTGTTCCCGATGATCAGCGCTTCGAGCGCCGTCTGCCCCTTGTCGTTCCCCACAGTCATTTTCATCTCCACCGCGCCCCCCAAGTCGGCGCCTCGATGCCCCCGGAGATTGACGAAAGTGGTAAACAAAAGCTTATCGGATGTTAGTTAACCCCTTCAAAACAAAGAGTTATTGCCAATCTGGTAGCTTTGGCGGCGCGTATCCGTCCTTAACCTTTGGCAATGCTGCCAAACTGGCACTAATTGTCGGGAGCGGCCCGCCAGCCAAGCGTGATCGAGATGCGGCGATTGCGCGGATCGAATCGGTCGGAGGGGACATAAGGCTCGCGATCGGCGACGCCTTCGATGCGCGCGAAGCGATTCTTGCCGATACCGCGATACTCGAAATAGTGGCGCGTCACTTCGGCACGGTCGACCGACAGGCGCCAATTGTTGGTGCCCGACTTCGCCGACCAGGGTGCGGCGTCGGTATGGCCGCGGATCATCACCTGGTTCGAAACCTCGGCGATCGGCTTTGCCACGTCGCCGAACAGTCGCGCGCCAGCCGGCGTCAGCTGGCTGGTGCCGATCACGAACATCGAGAAGTCGGCGTCGTCGACAATGTCGATGCGCAGCCCCTCGGCGGTTTCGGCGAACCGCAGATTCTGCGCCAGGCGTTTGAGCTCGCTTTTGCTCTCGACGCGCTCTTTCATCGCCTGGGCGAGCATGCGGAACTTCTTCGATTCGGCGTCGCGTTCGCGGCCCGACGCTTCACGCGGCCCGCCGGTCGCATCGCGCGGGATCGTCATCGATCGCGTGCCCGTCTGCGCCGATCCATGCGGGTAGCGGTCGGCCGCCACCAGCGAATCGCCGCCGAACAGGCCGGTCGATCCCGCCGAGTCGGTTTTCGTCTGGACGATCGTCGGCGCGAAATAGTCGGCGAGCGCCTTGCGCTGACTTTCGGTCGTCGCGCCGAGCAGCCACATCAACAGGAAGAATGCCATCATCGCGGTAACGAAGTCGGCATAGGCGACCTTCCAGGCGCCGCCATGATGCGCGGCATGCCCCGCCTCGATCACCTTCTTGACGATGATCGGCCGCTGCATGTTGGGACGCGCGGCCATCAGCGGCCTCGCATTCCGTCAAACACCTCGGCAAAGCTCGGCTGGTTGGCGTGATCGACGCCCGAACGCGCCGCCTCGATCACCAGCGGCTGCGGGTGGCCGTGGAGCGAGGCGATGATCAGCTGTTTCACCGTATGATAGATGGCGGCGTCGCTTTCGATCACGGTGCGCGCGCGCGTCGCGAAGGGACCGACGAGGCCATAAGCGAGCAACACGCCAAGGAAGGTGCCGACGAGCGCCGAGCCAATCATCCCGCCCAATACCTCGGGCGGTTTGTCGATCGAGCCCATCGTCTTCACGACGCCGAGCACGGCGGCGACGATGCCGAGCGCGGGCAGCGCGTCGGCGAGGCTTTGCAGCCCGTCGGCGGGTTTGATCGCATGGTGGTGGTGGCTCTTGATCGCATTGTCCATCACCTCCTCGACCGCGTGCGGATCGAGCGTGCCCGACGAGACGACGACAAGGCGCAGCGTGTCGCAGATCAGATGGACGAGCGTCTGGTCCTTGAGCAACTTCGGATATTGCTGAAAGATCGGCGAGCTTGCCGGTTCCTCGATATGCGGTTCGACCGCGACCGGCCCCTCGGTGCGCATCATCTTCATCAGCGACGAGACGAGCAGGATGCAGTCGAGATAGTCGGCCTTGTTATAGGTCGGGCCCTTGAACACCTTGGCCAGCCCGCCGCCGAGCGCCTTCAGCTCCTTGCCCGAATTGCCGATGATCAGTGATCCGACGGCGGCGCCGCCGATGATCAGCATTTCGTGCGGCAGCGCGTGCATGACGGGACCAAGATTGCCCCCGGTCAGCGCAAAGCCCCCGAACACCAGCAGCAGCAGTACGACGATGCCGATAACGGGAAACATGCAGGGCCAACTCCATTCGGGCCCGTGGGCCCGTCAAATTCCGGGACGTCTTGATGATTAACGGCAGCGCGGCCGCGAAGTTGAGCGCGATCAGTTCAAAATATCGAACAAGGTCTGGCGGTTGATCTTGGCAAAGGCCGCCTGCGCGGCGCTGAGCGTCAGGTCGTGTGCGTTGAGTTCGGCGATCGCGACCGACAGGTCGGTGTCCTCGACCGCCGAGCGCTCGTCCTTGAGCGTGATTCCGCGCGCCGCCAGCCCGTCGCCGAGGCGTTCGAGCCGCCCGCCCGACAGACCGAGTTCGGCATGCCGGTCGGCGACATGGCCGATCGCGGCGTCCAGCGTGTTGATCGACGCATCGATTCCCGCCTGATTGCCCGCCGCGATCGCGGTGGCCGCATCACGAACCGCCGTCGACAGGCTGTTGCCGCCCATGACGAAAATGTCGGCGGCAGCCGGAACGGGCGCAAAGCTGATATCCGAGTCGAACCGCATCACGCGTGCGGTCCCCGCCGCGAAAACGGGTTCGCCGTTCGAATCGCGCGTCGCGGCCAGGCTGTCGATTTCAGCGGCGATCGCGCCGAGTTCGGCAGCAATAGTGGCGCGGTCGGCGGGATTCGTTGATCCGTTCGCAGCCGACAGCGTCAGCTCGCGCGCGCGGGTGACCAGATTGGTCACCGATTTCATCGCGGTGTCGGCTTGCGATACCAGGGCTTCGGCCTTGTCGATATTGGCCTTCCAGGCGGTCATGCTCGCCTGCGTCGTGCCGATGGTTGCGATCCGCCGTGCCGCGACGGGGTCGTCCGACATGCGCAGCAGCCTTTTGCCGCCCGATATCTGGATCTGCGACCGCTCGATCTGGTCGGCGAGTTTCTGCTGGCGCGCGATTTCGCGCGTCATGCGATTGCCCACGGCGTTGATCATGATCCTGCCTTCCTTAGAGCGAGCTGAGCAGCGTTTGCATCGTTTCGCGTGCGACTTGAATCGTACGCGCTGCGGCCGAATAGGCTTGCTGGAAACGCAGCAGTTCGGCCGCTTCGGTATCGAGATCGACCTGGCTGACGCCGTCGCGCGCCGCGGCAGAGGCGTCGGCGCGCGTCGCCGCAGCGGCGTCCTGCGCACGGGTCGATGCCACCGTCTGCGCCTGCGACGCCAGATGGCTCGACCAGCGCGCCTCGGGATCACCCGAACCGCGCATCGCGCCCAGCGCCAGCATATTGCCGTTGCTGCCCGACGCATTTGCCGCCGCAACCTGATCGGGGGTCAGCGGCGTCGCGGTCAGCGTGGCGGCGCTGGTGCCGGTGAACAGCGGCTGGCCCGGATTGCCATTGGCGTCGGTGCCCGCCTGATGCGCGGCGTTGAGCTGGCTCGCGAACTGCGTTGCCATCGTGTCGAGCGCGGCGCGCTGGTCGGCGACATGGTTCGCCCCCTCCGCCAGGCCCGCGAGCGAGCCGGTCGAGATGGCGAGCGGCGCGCCGCCGACGCTGTATGACAGGCGCCCGTCGGGGGCCGCGGTGACCGCGATCGGGTTCACCGCGCCGCCGCCGACGAGCAGATCGCCCGATCCGGCAGCGCGCAGCGTCACCGCGCCATTGTTGTCGAACGTCGCGCTGACGCCCGCCTGCGACGATAATTTGTCGAGCAACCGGTCACGCTCGTCGAGCAGGCTCGCCTCGTTGGTCGATCCCGGCCGCGCCTTGCGCAACCCGACATTGACCTGTTCGAGCGCGTTCAGATTGGCATTGAACTGATCAACTCCGCTGGCTGCCGCGCCCTCGATCCCCTCGCCCATCCGGTCGAGCTGCGTCGCAGCGGTGCGAAAGCCCGACGCGATATCGTCGGCCGATTGCAGGAACTGGGCGCGCAGCGTCCGGTTCGACGGATCGGAGGTCAGCTGGTCGGCGGTCGTGTAGAGTTTGGTGAGCCCGGTCTTGATGCCGTTGGTTTCGTCGCTCAGCGCACCTTCGACCTTGTCGAGCCAGCCCAGCTTCGTCGCCGAGCGTTCGGCATCGCCCGAGGTGATGCGCGAATCCTCGATCAGCCAGCCATCGACCGAACGATCGATGCCGCGGATGTCGACGCCGCCGGGGTTGGTGTTGCCACGATAGAAGATGGCATTGCCGCCACCGACGGCCTCCATCATCTCGAGCCGGCGCCGTGCATATCCGGGCGTCTGGGCGTTGGCGATATTATCGCCGATCGTCGAGAGAGCGCGCGAATAGGCCTTGAGGCCGCTGTAACCGATGCCGAGCAGATCGCTCATTGCGCGCCTCCGCCCAGGCCATTGGCGGCACCGCGCAACTGGCGTTCGACCATGTCGGCGATGCCAAACTGGCGGAGTGACGCCATCGAGTCGGCGGTGCGCGCGTCGGCCATTTCGCGGAAATTGTCGGACGCGCTCGATCCGAAGATGTCGTCACCAAGCTTCGCCTGGCGCATCGACGCCATCAGCTGGCGCAGGATCACCGCCTCGAACGCTTCTGCCGCCTTGCGCAGCCCGCCGTCGCCCCCGCCGGCGGCGGAGGGAGCGGGAGTGGCGCCGATCGAAGAAATGGGGCTCGTCATATGATCACCAGTTCCGCTGTGAGCGCGCCGGCCTGGCTCAGCGCCTCGAGGATGGCGACAAGGTCGCCGGGAGGAACGCCCATGCGGTTGATTGCATCGACGAGTTCAGACAGCGACGCGGTCGGCTTGACCAGCATCACCGGACGATAGTCCTGGTCGACGCTGATATCGCTCGACTGCTCGACCGCAGTTTCACCGCGACTGAAGGGGGCCGGCTGAACAACGGTCGGCGACTCCTTGATCGAGACGGTCAGCTTGCCCTGCGTCACCGCCGCGGTTCCGACGCGGACCGCGCCGTTGATAACGACCGTTCCGGTGCGCGCATTAACAATGACTTTTGCGGGCGGTTCGGCGCGCTGGACCGCGAGATTCTCGATCTGGGACATCTGGCGCATACGCTGGTCGCCGCTGCCGCCCGACCGGATCGCGATGCTGGCGCCGTCGAGCATCGTCGCGGTGCCCGGACCGAGCGCGCCGTTGATCACGTCGGCAACGCGCTTGGCATTGGTCGCGTCGAACTGGTGGAGGTTGAAGGTCAGCTGGTCGCCGAGGGCAAAACCGGTATCGACCGCGCGCTCAACCGTCGCGCCGCCGGCGATGCGCCCGCTCGACGGGACATTGACCGTCAACTTCGACCCGTCGGCGGCATCAACGCCCAGCCCGCCAATGACGAGGTTACCCTGCACCATCGCGTAGATCTGACCGTCGGCGCCGTAGAGCGGCGCGAGCACGAGCGTGCCGCCGCGCAAGCTTTTGGACTTGCCGATCGCCGACACGGTGACGTCGAGACGCTGGCCGGGCTTGGCGAAGGGCGGAAGTTCGGCGGTGATCATCACCGCAGCGGCATTTTTCAGCGCCGGGTTCACTCCCGGCGGCAAGGTCAGCCCGAAACGCGACACCGCGCCCTTCATGCCGAGCGTCGAATAGTCGAGGCTGTCGTCGCCGGTGCCTGCAAGCCCGACGACAATACCATAGCCGGTGAGCTGGTTGGCGCGCAGGCCCTGGAACTGGCCCATGTCCTTGATGCGCTCGGCATGCGCCGGCGCAGCAACGGCAAGGCTTGCCAGGAAAAGCGCGATCAGCGCGAAAAGGGTCGGACGCTTGGTCACCTGGTTATCCTCTTCAGAACGGGCTGATGATGGAGAAGAAGCGCTGCAACCAGCCTTGCTTGCTGGCGCGCGCAATCTCTCCCTTGCCGACGTAACGGATGTTCGCATTGGCAACGCGGGTCGACAGGACGCGGTTGTCGGGGCCGATGTCGATCGCGCGAACGATGCCCGAGATCTGGACACGTTCGTCGCCGCGGTTGAGCGTCAGCAATTTCTCGCCCTTCACCAGCATCGTTCCGTTGGGATAGACCGCGGCGATCGTCACACTGACCTCGCCCGACAGCGCGTTCGACTGCGAGGCGTCGCCCTTGCCCTTGAACTGTTGGCCGCCGCCCATCGCGATGTCGCTGGGGTTGAACAGCGACAGCGGGCCAGTGGCCGGCGGCGTCAGGCTGATATTGCCGTCGCGCTGCGTGCCTGCGGCGTTGCTTTTGGTCGCGGCGGTGCGCTCGACGAGCTGGATCGTGATGATGTCGCCGACCGCGCCCGCGCGGCCGCCAGAGGTGAGCGGCACATAGCCGCCCTGGAAGATCGAGCCATTGGCCGCCGGCGGGGCCGGCGGTGCGGGCATCGACACCGAAAAGGCATCGGGCGCGACCTTGTCCTTCGCCAGCGCCGGGGTCGGCGCGAGCGCAAGAGCGATCAGCAACAATTTAGAGCGTTTGCGCGGCATTTTTCATCATCTCGTCGGTGGCCGAGATCATCTTGGAATTGACCTCATAGGCGCGCTGCGTCTCGATCATGTCGACGAGTTCCTCGACGACATTGACGTTCGACCCCTCGAGCATCCCGCCGCGCAATGTGCCACGGCCTTCCTCGCCCGCTCCGCCGACCTGCGGCGCGCCAGAGGCCTGCGTCTCGACGAGCAGGTTGCCGCCAATCGCCTGCAGCCCGGCGGGGTTGGCGAAGCGCGCGATCTCGATCCGGCCGAGCTCGGTGACGCCTTCCTGTCCCGGCACGCTGGCCGAAACGGTGCCGTCGCCGCCGATGGTGACCGCGGTCGCATCCTCTGGAATCTGGATCTGCGGCTGGATCGGCTTGCCGTCCGAGGTCACGATCGTGCCATCGGGCGAGCGGCCGAAATTGCCCGCGCGGGTGTAGCCGGTCCGCCCGTCGGGCATCTCGACCTGAAAGAAGCCGGCGCCATCGATGGCGACGTCGAGCCCGTTGCCGGTGGTCGCGAAGGTGCCTTGCGTGTCGATACGCGCGGTGCCGTTCAGTGCGACGCCGGTGCCGAGGTTGAGCCCGGTCGCATAGCGGTTTTCCGCCGACGAGGGCGCCCCCGGCGCAGTCATCATCTGATAGCTCAGCGTCTCGAAGCTGGCGCGGTCGCGCTTGAAGCCCGTCGTGTTGACGTTGGCAAGGTTGTTGGCGATCACCTGCATCCGGAAGCCCTGGGCATCCAGACCGGTTCGTGCGACGTGAAGGGCTCCGAAGCTCATTTTCTATCTCCTTATCGCGGCAGCTGCATCAAGCTGGCAGTCGCGCTGTCCATTTCGCGCGCGTCGTTGATCATCTTCAATTGGGTGTCCCAGCTCCGGCTCGCCTCGATCATCTCGACGAGCGCGGTAGTGGCCGAGACGTTCGATCCTTCGATCGAGCGAGTGGTCAGCCGCGCCTCGGGATCGTCGGGCAGGATGCCGCCGTCCTTGACGCGAAACAGGCCGTCGAGCCCTTTCAGGACATCCGATCCCGCGGTCGTCGCCAGCCGCAGCCGGTCGACTTCCTGCGGATTTTCGGGATCGCCGCCCGCAGGCACGATCCACACGCGCCCGTCGGTATCGATACGGATCGAATCGGCGGGCGGGATCGTAACCGGGCCGCCGCCGCCCTGAACCGGATGACCGTCGCCGGTGGTCAAAAGACCGCTCGGCGAAATCTGCAGGTCGCCGCGCCGGGTATAGGCCTCTTCGCCATTCGGCGCCTGCACCACCAGCATCGCATCGCCCTGCACCGCGACGTCGAGGTCGCGGCCGGTCGAGGTGACGGTGCCCGCCTTCATGTCGGCGCCGATCACCTCTTCCGACGACATGGCGCGCGCATCGAGCCCGCTGCCATTGAGCCACAGCGACTGCGCTTCGGCCATGTCGGCGCGAAAGCCGGGCGTCTGCGCATTGGCGAGATTGTTGGCGATCGCCGTCTGCCGGGACATGCTGCCCCGCATCGCGGTGAGGCTGGTATAGATGAGGCGGTCCATCTGGATTCTCCCGGCGGGCGGCGGTCAGCGGTGCGTCAGCGCATGCCGATGATCGTCTGGGTCAGCGAAGACGCGCCCTCGATCGCCTTGGCATTCGCCTGGAAATTGCGCTGCGCGGCCATCAGCATCACCAGTTCCTCGGTGATATCGACGTTCGAGCGTTCGAGCGCGCCCGAGCGGACCGCGCCCAACGGGCCATTGGTCGGCGCGTCGATCGTCGGCGGGCCGCTTTCGCCCGTCGACTGCCAGTGCGCGTCGCCGGTCGGGCGCAGTCCCGACATCGCGGGGAAAGTCGCCATCGCGACCTTGCCGAGCACCTGGTCGTCGCCGTTCGCGAAGGTCGCGGTGACAAGGCCGTCGAGCCCGATCGACACGTTGACCAATCCCGAGGTGGGGTCGGCCGGCGCACCGGTGGGCAAGCGGAGGTCGAACGCGCCGGCCAGCGTGTTGTCGGTGACATTGCCGTTCGCATCGACGGGGAGAAGCTGGAGCTTCGCACCGGTCGAATCGATGACATAGCGGTCGGGGGTGGGCTCGAACGAACCGTTGCGCGTATAGGTGATGGCTTCGCGCGGCGGGTCGCCCTTCACGATGAACATGCCCTCGCCGACGATCGCGAGGTCGAGCGTCTTTTCGCTCGCTTCATACGACCCCTGCGTGAACTGCTGGGTAATGCCGTTGAGGCGCGTGCCCTGGCCCGCGATCATCTTGGTCGACTGCGTCGGCGACGAGGCGAAGATATCGCCGAACTGCGCCTTGCTGCGCTTGAAGCCGATCGAACCGGCGTTCGCGATGTTGTTCGAGATGACCGACATGTCGGTCTGGGCGCCCTTGAGGCCCGAAAGCGAAGTATAGAATGACATGGACTTATCCTTCCTGCGGTAGCGATTAGACGGTCGGGGTGGTCGGCGGCGCCGGCGTTGCGGCCTTGATGTCCTTGAGCAGCTGGGTCTGTGCCGTGAGCTGCTCCGAAATCTTTGCGAGCACGGTGTTGGTCTCGCTGATCCCGGCGAGGCTCGAGAATTGCGCCATCTGCGCGACCATCTGCTGGTTATCGACCGGGTTGAACGGATCCTGCTGTGACAGCTGTGCGGTCATCAGGCGCAGGAAATCGCCCTGACCCATCTGCTGCCCGCCCTTCGGCTGAAGCACAGGGTTGCTGTTGTTGGTGATGCTGTTGACGCTCATCTTACTGTCCCATCCTGAGGGTTTCGTTGATCAGGCCCTTGGCGGTTTCGAGGACCTGGACGTTGTTCTGATACTGGCGCGCGGTCTCGACCATCTCGACCAGCTCGGCGGCGCTATCGACTGCGGCTTCCCACACATTGCCCTCGCTATCGGCGAGCGGGTTGGTGGGATCGTGCCGTTTCGACGGCGCCATTTTCGACGTGGTGACCTGGTCGACCTGAACCGTCGCGCGGCCCTGTCCGTCCATCACGGTTCGGAACACCGGCTTCATCGAGCGGAAGGCGCCGGCCTCGCTGCCCGACACCGTCCCCGCGTTGGCGAGGTTCGATGCCGTGGTGTTCAACCGGACAAGCTGCGCCGACATGGCGCGGCCGCTGATGTCGAAGACCGAGAAATTTCCGTTCATCGTCATTCGCCCTTGATCGCGCGGGTCAGCGTGTTGACGCGGCCCGTGAGGAAGGAGAGGCTCGAGCGATAGGCGAGCGCATTTTCGGCGAAGGCGGTCTGTTCGGTCGACATTTCGACGGTGTTGCCGTCGAGCGACGCCTGAACGGGGACGCGATAGCTGATCGCGCCCTCCATCGAGCCGCCCTGCTTGGCGAGGTCGAGCGCCTTGGAAAAATCGAGGTCGCGCGCCTTGTAATTGGGCGTCGCGGCGTTGGCGATGTTCGAGGCGAGCAGCATCATGCGCTGGCTGCGCAGCTGAAGCGCCGTCGCGTGCAGGCCAAAAAGCTTTTCGGTTGCCATCATCATCTTCCTTCGCTTGCCACTCGCTTGTCCGGATCACAGCCGGCGCCAGCGCGCGGAAATACACCAAGGCATGATGCAATCGCCGTGCCAAAAGACATTTATCGCGTAGTTTCAATGGCTTGAATTTGACGTATCGGATATCCGGCGCACGCCGTGGCGCCGCGGTCAAAAGTTTGACGGCGGCACGGCGCGGCCCGCGAAAAGCCGCGGCAATGCGCGACTGGCACATATCCTGCACTCCTGTGCGCATGACCATTTGGACCAAAGGAGATGGACCCATGTATCGCACGATGATCGCCAGCCTCGCCGCGCTCGCTGCCGGCATTCCCGCCGTATCGGCGCAGCAGGCGACCGAAGACTGGCAGACGATCGACATGCTGACGACGATGGTCGCCAGCGCCATGGGCCGCACGGCGACCCCGATCGATCGCCGCATCAAGCTCGCGCGCTGTCCCGAACAGGCGTCGGTCGTCGCGATCGACGCGCAGACACTCGCGGTCCGCTGCCAGTCGCTCGGCTGGCGCTTGCGCGTCGCGATGAGCGGCCCCGCGCAGACGGGCTTCGCGCCGACCGCCTATTCGCGCCCGGCCGCCTCGGCGCCGGTAATCCGCCGCGGCGACAATGTCCGCGTCACCATCGAAACCGAAAGCTTCGCGATCAACTATTCGGCGATCGCCACCCAGGACGGCCGCGTCGGCGAAACGATCGCACTGCGCGGCAACGACGCCAAGAATATGCTCAGCGCCACGGTGACTGGCCCCGGACGCGCCAGCCTGTCCGACTGATCCTGCCCTGACACATTCCACCCTTGGCCCCGGGGGCTGTCGGCTTTCCGACGCCTCCGGGGCCTTCTTTTATCTTTTTTCTGTCACCGGTCCTTAATCGCCCGCAACGCCGTCCGTTAAGCTGTCTGAGCAGTGTCGTCACTTTTCTGACGGCGCAGGATGGAGGCGAAGATGGCAGGTGACGACAAAATCACCCTGCAGGTCAGCAGCGTGTCGAGGGCGACCCCGGCGCGCAAGGCGGCGGCGAGCGGATCGGACGCGCCGGCCACGGTGCGAACCGTGTCGAACGCACCGACGCCGGTGCCGGTCACGCGCCTGCTCAGCCTGGCGAACGAGCTGGCCTCGGAACCGCCGCCGGTCGACTTCGCGCGCATCGCGGTGCTGCGCAATGCGATCGCCAGCGGGAACTATGCGGTCGATGCCGCGTTAATCGCTGGCGCCGCGGCTCGTTTTTACAAGGGTAGTGCCACCTGATGCTGACACAGATGGAGGATGTACAGGTGAAGCTCGAGGCGCTCGTCGGAGCGCTCGACGGGCACGACGCGGGCGCGATCATCGCCGCCACCGAATCGCTCGCGACCGCCGTGATCCTGTTCAAGGGCGCCGCGGTCCCTGCAGGAAGCGAACACCGCGCGCGCGCGCTGATCACCAAGACGCTCTCCGAGCTCGAAGCCGCCGCGATCCGCGTCAATATCCTGAAGGACTGGACGCGTCAGAGGATTGACAGAACTCATGATATCCGCGGCACGCACAGCCGGGGCGCTGCCCTAAGCTACTGATAATCAGGCTCTTAGCCCCAAAAATCTGAAAATGGCACGATGATTGCTTTTGGTCTGCTGAACAAGCGGAACCAAATCCATGAATGCCATTCAAAACCCAGCCGGATCGAACCGCATCGCCGCCCCCGTCCTCGACGCGGTGCAGACTGCGTCGGCGCGCACGGGGATCGATTTCAATTATCTGTTCGACGTCGCGCGCGTCGAAAGCGGTTATAATCCGACGGCAAAGGCCCCCACCTCTTCGGCGCGGGGCCTGTATCAATTCACGCGCCAGACCTGGCTTGCGACGCTGCGGCGTCACGGCGCCGATCATGGGCTCGACTGGGCCGCCAATGCGATCGGCAAGGACGCGTCCGGCCGGTTGAGCGTCGCCGACCCCGCGCTGCGCGACCAGATTCTCGGCCTGCGCGACGACCCCGCCGCCGCCGCGACGATGGCCGGCGCGCTGACCGCCGACAACCGCGACTATCTTGAAAGCCGGATCGGCCGCGGCGCCGAACCCGTCGACCTGTATCTCGCCCATTTCCTCGGCAGTGGCGGTGCGGTCAAATTCCTGTCGGCGATGGAAGCCGACCCCGACCAGCCCGGCGCGACGATGATGCCCGAGGCAGCGGCGGCCAACCGATCGGTCTTCTACGCTCCCGACGGCAGCATGCGCAGCCTTGCCGACATCCGCGAGCGCTTTCGCGTCAAGCTGGAGGAAGGCGGCAGCGCCGCCGGTGTCGGTATGCCGATGCCCTCGTCAGGCTGGCAAGCGACGGCGAGCAGCTGGAGCGGCGCACCCAATAGCGCGGGCGGCGGACGTCCGCCGCC
>CAUUIU010000003.1:0-25662 GCA_963545025.1 uncultured Sphingopyxis sp.
CGAGATCGCTCAGTGTCTCGTGGGCTCGGAGATGTGTATAAGAGACAGTTCCGAGACCGAGCAGGCGGACGCGGCCGTTCGCTATCTCGCGGCGTGCCAAGGCGACCGGGCTGAAGCTGCACGGCGGCTTGGCTGGTCCCGCGCAAAGCTGGACCGCCGGCTCGCGCTCGCCGACCTTTCCGAGACCGTCAAAACCGCGCTCGACGAGCGCCGGATCAAGGTCGGACACGCCGAATTGCTCGCCGCCGTTCCCGCCGACAAGCAGGACAAGGCGCTCGAGACGATCATCGCGGCCGGCCTTGACATCGCAAAGACCCGCGATCTTCTCATGAAGGTCACGCAGCGCCTCGCCGATGCCCTGTTCGACAAAACGGAATGCACCACCTGTCCGTTCAATTCAGGGACGCAGCGCGCCCTGTTCGACACCCATGTCGACGATGGCCACTGCACCAACGCTACCTGCTTCCAGCTAAAGACCGAGGCGGTCGAAGCTGCACGCCGTGATGCGGAGGCGGCCGCCGAGGCCGAGGACGCCGCCGCAGCGATCGAACACGATGACGGCGATGATGACGCTCTCGCCGACGATGGCGACGAAAACGAGGACGGCGGTGAGATCGGCGGTCTGACCGATGACGCAGCGCCTTCAGCACCTCTGGTCGGTCGCGGAACCGTCGTGCGCAAGGTTTCCACCAGCACCGGGCCCAGTGTTACCGCAAAGTCCATCGCAGGCCGCACGACCGACCTGCGGGAGGCGACATGGCGCACGGCGCTCGCCCGCGGGCTGGCCGACGATCCTTTGAACGCCCAGGCGGCGATCCTCGTGGCAGCGCTGACCGGCACGCTTTCGCACATCAAGTCAGGCACTTTGACCTCGCGCGCTGCACTGCTGGTCGACGCCGCGTTCCCCGATCGCGGTTTCAAGGAAAAGATCGCAGAGATCCGCGAGCTATCGGAGGTTCAGGCCACCACGGTGCTGGCTGCGATCGGGGCAGCATATGCCCGGGACGTCCAGTCGTTCGCGCACGTCGCCGATCTCGCCGGCGCCTTCGGCATCGACATCCGGACAGTCTGGCAGGTCGATCGCGCTTTTCTCGAACGATACACGAAGGACGAGCTCAAGTTCATTGCCGCCGAGAGCGGCCTGGTCGCGCACATGGGCGAGAAGGCATTCGCAAAGTTGCTCGGCGCCAAGAAGGGCGACCTGATCTCCGGCATGTTGAATGCTGTCGGGTTCGATTGGGCTGGCCGGGTGCCAAGCGCGATGGCCCTCGATGGCCGCTATGCGCCGCCCAATTCGCTTCCGCCCGCCAAGGCCGACGAGGTTGTCACCGAACTGGCCGCCTGACCTCGCCCAACTTTCCAATCAAGGAATCCCACAATGCTGATCACCAATCTTCTGCCCATGCTGGGCAGCTATTCGCTCGCCTTCGATCTTGTCGCCGGCGATGACGGTGTCGTTACCCTCATCATCATTCCCCGCGTCGCCGAAGGCAAAACGCACAAGGCCGAGGCCGGCGAGCTGCGTCCGATCTCGATCACAGCGACGGCCGCCGAGATCGATGCAGAGCTTGCGAAGGGCGCCGAGGGGGCGCTCGGTGGGCTGATTGCCACACGCATGGCGCTTGCCGATCAGATCGCGACCCAGCGGGACGCGGCCGAGGCCGCGCGCGCGGCGTCTGCGGAGGCGGCGAAGGCAAAGGCGGCATCGGCACCCGCCAAGCCGGTAGTCGCAGCGAGCACGCCGGCCGCGCCAGCGGCGGGCGCCCTGCCGGCCGATGCAAAATCGGAGGAGCCCGCCAGCCTCTGGTGATCGGAAGCAACCGACACCCTTTGCAATTCCAACAAGGACATTCCGATGCAGATCGACCATCTTGCCCGCGTCTACCGCTATGACGGTATCGACCTCCCGCAGCCGCCGCACCTTGCCAATGACCCGCAGGGGCTGCGCGCCTACCACGCCACCCTCTACCCGGCGATCCTCAATGCCGACCTGGTCGATGCCGGGGTTACTGGCGGTGTCCACGTCACCGAATATCGCCGAGCTGTCGGCACCAAGGGCTGACATGGCGCGCGTTCAAATGGCGGCCATCCCCGCCGCACCGCGCTGCACGCTGCTCCATTGGATCGAGAACGACCATGGCAACACTTCCGAACTCTCCCGGCCTGCCTGCAGCAAACAAGCCCAGGCCCTCCATGCGAAGATCATCCTCGACGCGGGCACGCGCGAGGATGGTCCTGCCGATCCTATCCCGCCACCCACAGGACTCTCCCTTCCTCCGCTCGGCTGATCTGGCAGGACGGACCGTCCATATCTCCCCTGATATTCCGGTGATGTTCGATCGACCTTTGGCGGCCCACCATAAGCTCGTCGGCAGTTGGGTCGCCTCGAAAGAGCAGGAGACAGTGCACCGCACGCGCCCTGAGGCGCGCCGACATATCGAACGGGTCTTCCAGACCGAGGTCCTCGAAAGCTTGCGGAGCTGCACGATCGCGGACCTGCGCGTCGTCGTGCTCAACGGCGAATCCTGCGGGGCGCCGGCGGTCGCGATCGTCTGCGACAGTGTCGGGCAGCTCGATCTCGGATGGATCGAGGACAGCAAGCGGCCGATCCCGTGGCGCGCGGCTGCGTATCGGGTGCTCGAGCGCACGCTCGGAAGTGCTCTCCCGATCTTCTGCTACGATGACCTCTTCGACAACATCTCGATGTACTATTGGGACGGCGAGACCGAGGACGCCGCTGCGCGCGAGGCCCTCGTTGCGCTCCATGGGGCTGACGACAGCGAGATCGCGGCCCAGACCATGCCGTCCGAAATGAACGCCAGGCGGCCAGAATGGATGCTCGCCGCGAGGGCAGCGCCCACGTCGAAGTTACCGACTGCCCTTCGTCGGGCTCTGCGCGAATTGCGGGATGCCCACGCGGCGCTCACCAATTTGCCTGACGAACATCACGCCTGGCGCCTCGAGATGGATGTTCTCTACGAATATGTCCCCGGTATCGAGGAATGTTCGCCGCTTCCGCCGCTGACACTCGTTCCCGTCGAACAGTTCGCGGTCGAGGTCGACGACGTCGGGCGTCACGGCATGGAATATGGTTTCATGGACGTGACGGGCCTTTGCCCAATGACGCACTCCACCGCGATCGATGTCTGGCATGCGTCACTCGCCGCCGGCGCGCGGCTGCTGCGGGCCGCCAAACATCTCATCGAACTCTATCCTCCCGAATAACGAGGCCGACATGACTGACCATTGCGTGCAGTTCGAGCGAACCGCAGGCGGCATGATGCTGACCAACGCCATCCTGCTCTACAGAAGCGACGGGGCTCGCGGCCTCGGCTCGCATCTTACCCCTGGCGAAGATGCCGAGGCATTCGCCAGCATCCATCAGATCGAGCACGACGCTATCGGCGCGCCGACCATCGCCGCTGGAACGCCTTTGACCCGGGCGCATCTGCGGCATTGGTCGCAGGCGCTCGGCCGCGTCGCCCCGCCGCAAATTCTCCCCGAAACGGTGCTTGTCGCCCATCCCGACCTGCTGGTCTGGTGGGTGCCCGCACAGGTGAGGACGGCCTATTTCGACCTCTCGGCGAAACTGGCTGGACTGCGTGCGCTTGGCGGCCGCGCGATCGTCCCGGTTGCCTATCCGGCACACGTCCTTGTCGCCACACGGCGCCGGCTTGGAGTCTTTGCGCTTGAGCGGAACGAGCGGCCCGCGGCCGAAACCGCCTTGCTTCATTCGCCGATCCTCAACGTCTTCCTCAACGGTTCCCTCTGCTGGGGTAACATTCCGAAGCCGACATCGCTGGATGTGTCCGCCATTCCCGAGTTCGAGCGCGCGCTTTTCGACTCCTGGTCGACCCATCCGAATCCGGGTCAGGAGCTGACGATCACGGGGAAGGGCGGTCTCGTGCGTCTCTGGGACACCCTCGCAGCGACCCGCGCGACCCGCTTCCCGGTCAAACGCTTGAGGCCGTTCCTCGGAGATCGTCGCCAGACCGCCCCGCGAGGCGCCGCCAAGGCCGACCCAGTGACGCTCGGCGACCTCATCTACGGAAGGTCCGGCCGATGACTGCCCTCGCCGAAGACCCGACCGCCGCCGCGGTACTGGCGGAGGCGCCTTGCTATCCCGTGCCGCCGGATGGGCGATCACCCGCGATCGAGGCCGTTCGCGAAGCCCGAGCAGGCAGCTGCCTCGCAATCGGCCGCGATGGTGTCTGCCTGATCTTGCGCCGGGCCTGGCTGGCTCTGGATCTGCCCGTGACACCGCCGATCCCGGCCTACCTGCCCTACGGGAGCATTGGAGTTCGCCGCGCGGACCTGCGTTGCGGCTTGATACCGGCGGAGCTGCTGCGGCAAGTCCTCGAGCACTTTCGCGCCGCGCTGCCCAACGAGGCCGCCGCCTTCATCCTCTGGGATGAGGCTAATCGGCGATTCTGGGTCGACTTCCCCCAGATCGACCGCGCGACGCCGTCACACCTCACTTATCGTCCGCCTGCGCTGCCGCCGCACCATCACCTCATCTGCGACATTCACAGCCATGGGCACGGCGCGGCCTTCTTCAGCGCAACCGACGACGCGGACGACGCGCACGCGACCAAGATCGCCCTGGTTGTCGGACGTCTGGGTCATACGGACGGCCCCGCATTTGCCTCGCGACTGTGCGCCGGAGGGATGTTCCTCCCGCTGCCGCGAAGCCCTTTTTTCAGGAGACGATCATGACCTCTGAGACGCCCCTTCGCCACTATCTGCCTGCGGCGCTCGGCAACCGCGCGATCAAAATCGTGCTTGTGGGATGCGGCGGCAACGGCGCGCAGATGCTGATGGGGCTCGCCTCGCTGGATACGGCGCTGCGGGCGATTTCGTCGCGTTCGCTCGATGTAACCGTCGTCGACGACGATATCGTCAGCGAGGCCAATCTTGGCCGGCAGCCCTTCTTCAGGTGCGACATCGGCAACTCGAAGGCCCGGACGTTAACCGAGCGGATCAATCTCGCCCACGGTCTGGCCTGGACGGCGGTGCATGGCCGGGCACCCGAGGCCGCGAAGCTCGACGGCACCGACATCGTCATCACTTGTGTCGATACCGCATCGGCGCGCCGGAGCGTCGGTGCGGCCATCGCCTCGGCCAGGAATGCGCCGGCCTATTGGCTGGATCTCGGCAACCGCGCTGGCGACGGGCAATATATCATCGGTTGCCCGAACGCTGAGCCCGAGGCCGGGCACCAGATCCTCCCGACAGTCCTCGAATATTTCCCCGAGGTCGCGAACGAGAGCCTGCCTGACGACGACGCGCCGTCGTGCTCGATGGCCGAAGCCCTCGAGCGCCAGTCGCTTTTCGTGAACCGGGTGGTGGCGAGCCACGCGCTGGCCCTTCTCTTCGATCTCGTTGGCCGCGGATCGATCGGCCACGCGGGCGCGTTCATCAATATCGCCACCGGGCAGGCCGTGCCGATCCCGCTACCGATCGCTGCTTGAATCTTCGGTCGAGCCCGAGGCCGGCCACGGGAGAAAGGGGAGGGGGAGAGGGCCGTTTGAGCGGATTTTCGCTCAAGACCGGAGGGCCATCCCATGACTTACGACGTCGCCATGCGCCACCAGCAGGCGCTCGACCCCAGCGCGCTGATCACCGTCGGCACCACCCTCCACGCGATCGGAGCCGCGATCAAGGATTGCCGCAACGCCGGCAAAGACGCCGAAACCGATCCCGCCGTGATCCTGCTCGTTCGCCACCTCAGCGCAGTGTGCGAAGATCGTCCGTCCAATCTCGAGCTTCGGCGCACCTGCATGGACCAGATTGCCGAAATCCGCCGCACCCCGGTGCTGCGAAATCTGGCCTATCGCGGCGTCAGCTATGACGAGGCCGCCAAGCGGCTCTTCCATTCCGAGGGCCGCTCCGCGATGCGGCGCCTGGCCGACGCCCTCGGCCTCTGCGACGGGAGCTACGACATTCGCTCCAACAAGGGCGGCCCCGCGGTCTCCGGCGAAATCACGCTCCATGGCGAAGAGGCGTGGGTGCAGCTCTCGCTCGGCTGTTCGGGCCCGGGCCGGGAAGTCCTCTATCGCCGCGTTCGCGGCCGTGACGACCACTACGGCGATCGCAATCACTGGGCATCGGTCAACGACCTCATGGCGCCCGACCGTTTCGCCGCCCGCCTGCAGCGCGACCTGCGCCTGCCCCCGTCGGTCGCACAGCCCATGCGCCTCTTTGCCTGATGTCGACGGAGGCCGAGCACATGACACGTGCCGAGAATATCCCGCCCTTCGATCCCTGCTCGTCCGCCACCTGGCTTGCCCGAGGCCGCGCACCGGATCAAGCCGAGGCGATCGCGAAAGCCTGGCGCGACTATCCCGACCTGCCGCCAACATCGACGGCGGCAGACCGCATGGCGCGTACCCGCGAACGTGTCGTCGCGATGAAGCCGGTCAACGACGCCATCGCCGCAGCTGCCGAGGCCGAGCGCCAGGCACGCAATTTCAGCTTCACCGAGGACCGAGCCGCCTCGGTACGCGGCGACGAGCGCGATGCGGCGATCCTGCGCGGCAGAGAGCGCTACGGCTATGACTGGAATCAGGCGATCCGCTATGCCGATGGCTGGTATGCGGCCCACGTTGGTTGGAATCACCATCCACCGTCCAAAACCGCAGAACGCTCGGCCTATGATCGCGGGTTCGCCGATGGTGGCGGCGACGTCGATGATCTTTTCGATGCGGCCCGCCGCGCCAATCTTGCCGCGGCAAGAACAGGCGCGCCGTCGCGACCGTTCGTCGCGGCACGATGTCTGCCCTCGGATTGGTTGAAGCCGAGCGATCGACCACGGCCGACGCCGTGGCCACGGCGGGTCATCATCCTCGGTGATCACCCAGCCGCCGCACTCGGCTGCGGCGACATCTTCGAGCGCTTTCAGGAGACGGGCGGTCGCTGCGGCGGTCGCGCCATCGTCCTCACGGCCGCCAGGGGCTTCGCTTCATCAGCGTCGGCATTGCCCGAGGCCGAGGAATTGACGGCGGCTCGCGCCGATGAACTCATTGCCAGTCCCGAGCAGGGAGACCGCCTTCGCGCCCTCCTGGCGGACAGCGATGTTGAGGACATTCTTGTCGCACTGCATGGCGACTATCTGCGGGTTCTCGACGCCCATTCGGCAGCCCTGCCGACCTGTCGAAATCGCGAGCGCACGCGCAACACGCCGCTGCAGGTCAAAGCGCACCTGAACCTCTGGATGGACCGAGGCCGCGATGCCGGAAGCAATGTCGGCGCCGGCCACATCCGTTGGTCCAAGGCGACCAAAGGCCTCACCGCCAAGCTGGGCGAGCTGACGGCCCGCTATCAGGGGCCCGGCCCCGACAGGGGGCATATGGTTTCAATCGAGCAGGGCGGTGCGCCCGCGTATGGGTTCATCGATCCTGACGGTGAACTCCTCGATCCCACGCTTGTCGTCGGTAGCAAGACCCGGCTGCGCGAGGAGATGGCACGGGCGCTTCGCCTGTTCGGCGGGGCGACGAGATTCGGCTCTCGCTAATCCCTGGGGTGAAATACCCGCAGCCAGCGCTGGTGCGGACGCCGTGCTCTGTGGACCGCGATCTCACGGTCATCGATCCCGCCGCCTAGGCCTTCGAGGTCATCGAACACCCACACCGCAGCCCATCGCAGGAGACCACCATGTCCCGCACCGATGGACGCGCCTATGCGCGTCACCTGATCGACACGGCTCAACATTTCCTGCAGTCAGCCGTTGCCGACTATGGGCCCATGACCACCGAGCACCGCTACTACTGGACCGCCATTTCGATCGAACTGGGGCTCAAAGCGTGGCTTAGCCTTGTCGGCTTCACCGACGACCAAATGCGCCGCACCGTTGGGCATGACCTCGCTATCGCGCGTAGCCTGGCGGGAAACGAGGGGCTTTCGTTCCCCGACGCCGCCGAACCGGTGCTGGCGCTGGTCCATCCCTTCTACATGCAAGGCGGTTTTCGGCGACCTAACGATGTTGAATGGCCTGCGGCGCTTCTTGCCCAGACCCTGCCGTTCCTCACGGCCTTCTACGCCGCGATCTCCAATAAGATCGCCGCGGTGCCACCCGAATCCATTTCAGGGCCCGCCACGCCAACCTGACGGCGGCCGTCGCCGAAATCCTCGCTTCGCGCAACGCCGTACCATCGCGGTGACCTTACATGCCACTCGGCGGCGTGTCCGGTGCAGGGGAAGGCTTCGCACGCCCGACTGTGTCACCCTCGATGCCGGGATCGAGATCTGTTGGGCGTATTTCGCAACTCCCGATCAGGAGCCCCAGTCATGTTGAACCAGTTCCAACGCGCCTGCGCGAATGTCTATGGCGGGAGCGACTTCGCCCATGTCGAAAGCCTGAGCGACGCCCGTGAGGCCGGAGACACGCTCTTCACCTTCCTGATGATCGAGCTCTCCTCGAGCGAGGGCTGCGACGATCGCGATGAAGCGGTGCGAAGGCTCGACATGGCAGTCGCCGAAATCCAGGGTGTCGCCGAGGCCGTCCAGCGCGGCGGGACCGTGCGCTGACGGAGCAGGGGGGCTGGCGGGGTGGTGATCTGAGACCATTCACGCCCGACGCCTCCCCGATGTCATCCCGCCAAGCATCGGCCTTGGGCGGCACCGCAGCAGCTCTTTGGTCTACCCGCTGTCGACCTCTAGTTGGCAGCCGCTCTCCTTAATTGAGCAGGCCTGGTGACACGCCAATCCTAATAGCTTGTGCCCCGGCCTGCTCGATCATTTCCTCGCCGTTCGGTAGTGGTCAGCTAGCAGCAGACGGGGCGATAGCTTGTTCCGTCTGCCTTCGCCTCGAGCGACGACCCACAAACACGGTGATTGCCGGTAGCACCAGCAGCGTCAACGCAGTCGAAGTGATCAGCCCGCCAATGACGACGGTCGCCAGTGGCCGCTGGACCTCGGCGCCAGTACCGGTCGCGAGCGCCATCGGCACGAACCCGAGGCTGGCCACCAGCGCGGTCATCAGTACGGGACGGACACGCTCCATCGCTCCGCCGATGATCGCCTCGTCCTCGGTCACACCATCCTCACGGCGCTTCCGTATTGCGCTCATCATCACGAGGCCGTTGAGCACTGCCACGCCGGATAAGGCGATGAACCCGACCGCGGCCGTGATCGAGAACGGGATACCGCGCAGCAGTAGCGCGAACACGCCGCCCGCCAGCGCCATCGGCACCGCGCTGAACACGATCGCTGCCGGCACCAAGCCCCCGAGCGCCATGTAGAGCAGCGCGTAGATCGCCAAGAAGCAGATCGGCACGACGATCAGCAGTCGTAGCCGCGCCGATTGCAGGCTCTCGAATGTGCCGCCCCAGGCCGTGTACATTCCGGCCGGGAGTTGAAGTTGGCCGATCTTCGCCTGCGCCTCCTCAACGAATCCGCCGAGGTCGCGCCCGCGCACATTGACCTGAACGACCACCATGCGCTTGCCGTTCTCGCGGCTTATCTGGTTCAGCCCCTGGGTGTAGCTGAACCGGGCCACCTCCCGGAGCGGGATCGACCGCGCGACCTGTCCCTCGGCTGCCGGCAGCATGACCGGGATAGCGCCAAGCGTTTCCAGATCGTCGCGCTGGGCGTCGGGCAGCCGAACGACTACGGCGAAACGCCGGTCGCCCTCGAACAGGAGCCCGGCTTCCCGTCCGCCAAGTGCTGCGGCGACGGTGTTCGCCACCTCTTCGACCGACAGGCCGTAGCGTCCCGCTGCCTCGCGATCGATCTTTACGTCGAAAGTTGGGGCGCCGTCCGTCTGCTCGACGCTGACATCGCCTGCGCCGGGAATCTCGCGGAGGATGCCGGCAATGCGCTGGGCTTGCTGGCTCATCTGATCCAGATCGTCGCCGTAGAGCTTGACTGCAACATCGGCGCGGACGCCCGCGATCAGCTCGTTGAAGCGCATCTGGATCGGCTGCTGGATCTCGGTCCGGTTGCCGATCAGCGGCTTCATCTTCTCCTCGATGCGGCGCAGGATATCCTCCTTGGACTTCACCTCTGCCGGCCATTCCTTCTCCGGCTTGGGGATGAAATAGGTGTCCGAGGCGTTGGGCGGCATCGGGTCAGTACCGAGATCGGCATTGCCGTTCTTCGAGAAGACCAGCGCCGCTTCTGGCAGCGACTTCAGCGCATTTTCGATCTGGAGCTGCATCTGCGTCGATTGGTCGATCGAGGCCGAGGGCACGCGGAAGTTCGTAACGGTGATGTCCTTCTCGTCGAGCTGCGGCATGAATTCCTCGCCGAGCAGGCCGAAGCAGAGGATCGCCGCCGCAAAGATGCCGACGCCGCCTGCAATGAACGGCAGCGGTCGGGCGACTGCTTGTCGCAGCATGGGTGCATATTTCTCCTTGAACCAGCGGATTGCTTTCACTTCGGTCTCGCTGACCTTTCCCTTGATAAGGATTGCGAGCATCGCCGGCACGAAAGTCAGCGACAGCACGAAAGCGCTGGCGAGCGCCACCATCAGCGTGATCGCCATCGGCGAGAAGGTCTTGCCCTCGACGCCCTGGAAGGTGAGCAAGGGCACGAACACGAGGAAGATGATGAGCTGGCCATAGACGGTCGGCCGCACCATCTCCTGCGATGCCTCGATCGTTTCGCCCAGGCGTTCGCGCAGGGTCAGCAGCCTCCCCTCATGCTCCTGGCGTTGGGCGAGGCGCCGCAGCGCATTCTCGACGATGATGACCGCGCCATCGACAATGAGACCGAAATCGAGCGCGCCCAGGCTCATCAGATTGCCCGAGACGCCGAGCCCATTCATGCCCGCTGCCGTCATCAGCATGGTGATCGGGATCACCGCGGCGGTGATGAGCGCCGCGCGGATATTGCCGAGTAGCAGGAACAAGACGACGATGACGAGCAGCGCGCCTTCGACCAGATTCTTCTCGACCGTCGCGATGGTCGCATTGACCAGCTTGGAGCGGTTATAGACCGGCTCGGCGAACACGTCGGGCGGCAGCGCCTTGTTGACCTGGTCGAGTTTCTCGGCCGCACTGTTTGCGACAATGCGGCTGTTTTGGCCAACCAGCATCAGCACGGTCGAGATCACCGCCTCCGAGCCCATACGGCTGCCCGATCCGGTACGCACCGCACCGCCGATCACGACCTGGCCGACATCCTTCACCCGCACGGGCACGCCGGCGCGGGTGGCGACCACAGCTTCCTGAATGTCTTCGATCGACTTGAGCCGTGCATCGGCACGAACAAGGAAGCTTTCCCCTGCACGCCGGACATAGTTGGAGCCCGCCGACAGGTTTGCGCGCTCCAGCGCGTCTGCAAGCTCGGTGATCGACAGACCATAGCTGGCAAGCGCGTTCAGATTGGGCTCGATCAGATATTGCTTCACATAGCCGCCGTTGGAATCGACCCCGGCGACACCCTGCACGTTGCGCATTTGCGGCCGGATGATCCAGTCCTGCACGGTGCGCAGGTAGGCGGCCTTGGCCAATTCGGTCGTCAGCCGCTCGCCTTCGGGGGTGAGATAGCTGCCGTCGGACTGCCAGCCCGGCTTGCCGTCCACGACCTTGACGCCCTTGCCGTCGGGATGCCGGAACGCGACAGAATAGAAGAAAATCTCGCCGAGGCCGGTGCTGAGCGGCGCGAGGTTGGGTTGGATGCCGGCGGGCAAGCTGTCCTTGGCCTGAGTGAGCCGCTCCGTGACCTGCTGGCGCGCGAAATAGATATTAGTGTCGTCGGTGAAAACCGCCGTCACCTGGCTGAACCCGTTGCGCGAGAAGGAGCGCGTCATCTCCAGGCCGGGAATACCTGCGAGTGCCGTCTCCACCGGGAAGGTGACTTGCTTCTCGATGTCGACCGGACCCAACGTCGGGGCAAAGGTGCTGATCTGCACCTGGCGGTTGGTGACGTCCGGCACCGCGTCGATCGGCAGTTTGGTGATCTGCCAGGCACCGAAGCCGACTACGATGAGCGTCAGGAACGCGACGAGCCATCGCATCCTGACGGAGAGCGCGAGGATACCGGCGATCATTCCTCACCTCCTTCATTCTTCTCGATCTCAGCCTTCAGGAGAAAGGCATTGGAGGTCGCGATCGGGATGCCGGCGACGAGGCCGGAGATGATCGCGACCAGCCCGCCGGAGCGGCTCCCGACCTGCACGTTCGTGGCCTTGAAGCCGGTCGCGGTGCGAACGAAGACGACGGTGCGGTCGCCGAGTGTCTGCACGGCATCTTGCGGTACACTCACGCCGCCCTTGGCCGCGCCTCCGCTTGCGAAGATACGCGCCTGGACGAGCTGGCCAGGGACAAGCGTGCTGCCGCCCGAACTCGGCACGATGATGACGGTCGCGGCGCGCGTCGTCGGATCGACCACGCCGGTCTCGGAGCGGACCTGCCCCTCGATCCTGCGCCCGTCAGTGGTGGTCAATTCTACGTGATCGCCGGCCCGCACGCGGGGCGCATCGGCCGGCGGCAGACTTGCCGCGATTTGCAGGCGTGTCGGATCGGCGACGCGGAACAGCTCCGTCTCGGCCGACACGAAGGTGCCGAGGGTTCCGGTTGCCGAGGTGATGCGCCCGGTGATCGGGCTGACCACCGCCACCGAGCGGCCATCGGACGCCACCCGTGCAGCACCGGCGGCGGCGGTGGCGCGACGGGCATCGGCCTGCGCCACGGCAAGATTAGCCTGCGCGGTCTCATAGTCGGCGCGCGGGCTCACGCCTTGATCGAGCAGCGATTTCTCACGGGCAAGCTGTCGCTCTGCGAGCGTGACGCGCGCGGCCGCGGCGCCGCGGTCGGCGGCGATTGCCGAGGCGTCGCGACTTTCGAGCAAAGCGATCGTTTCTCCGGCACGCACCGGATCGCCGATCCGCTTGAAGATGCGCGTGACCGTCCCCGCCGCGCGCGCCGTCAGCACCGCTTCGGCGTCGGGCGTCGAATCAACGGTGGCGCTTGCGCTGATCGCCGCATCCAGTCCGCCCGAGGCAGCCGGCGCAATGCCGATCTTCGAGATGCGGATGCCTTCGGCGGTGATGACGACACTATCCTTCGGTGTGTCGGCCTTGGCGGAAGCGGCCTCGGGAGCGGGCAGAACGGGTTGGGTTAGGCGAGCGATGCCGAATCCGATTCCGGCTGCAATGGCAAGCGCAATAGCGGCTCCGGCATAGAGCCGGTTCTTCTCGGAGGTCATTGGATCGGGTCTCCGGTAATGGTGCGGCCCTGAAGGCGGGCCAGGATGGCGTAAGTGGTGAAACGGCCGGCCTGGGCGTCGAGCACGACGCCTCGGGCCAGCCCAAGGTTGCGGCGCGCGGTCAGCAGTTCGATCAGCGGCGCCTTGCCGCCTTCGTAGGCGATGCGGGCAAGGCGATAGCCTTCCTGCGCGGTCGCGAGCGACGCTTGCGCGGCTCTAACACGCGCTTCGGATGCCTCTGCCTGCGCGATGGCGCCACGAAGCTCTGCTTCCGCTTCGGTCCGGGCGACTTCTGCGCGTGCCTCGGCGCCGGCTACTTCGGCGCGCGCAGCGGCGATATTCCCCCGGTTGCTGTCGAACAGCGGCAGCGGCACCGAGACGCCGACGACAAGCGCGTTCGCCCCCTCGCGTTCGAGCCGCCGGACGCCGAGCGAGCCGGTGACGTCGGGTATCGCACGCTTGCGCTCATAAGCGAGCCGCTGGTTTGCCGCCTCCCGTTCGGCGAGGGCGGTTCGATAGATCGTCGAACGGCCCGGATCGACAGGACCGACCGCCGGAGACGTATCGAAAAGCGCCAGCACGGACCCGGAAACGCCGGTATAGGGCTGCGCAACGCCAGAGAGCGCTGACAGGCGGGCAAGGGCTCCAGTGTAGTTGGCCCTCGCGAGGTCCAGATCGGCCCGCAACGCCTGCAAAACGGTTTCCGCCTGAAGGCTGCGCAGCCGTGCTTCCTTGCCAGCGCCGACCTGGGCATTGGCGACTCTCAGGTCGGCCTCGGCGTTCCCAACTTCATCCTGGGCAAGCTCGATCCGGCGCTGGGCGATCTCCGCGACGGCATAGCCGGTCGCAAGATCATAGGCATAGGCGACCCGCGCATCGAGCCCACGGGCCTTTGCCGCACCCACACCCGCCTGACCGGCAGCGATGCGCGCAGAGCGTTTGCCGCCCAGCTCGAAAGGCTGGTTGATCTGAAGCGTCGTCTCCGCCGCGTCGAATCTGCTGTAGGGTGCACTGCCGGCAATGTTTTCGGTCTGCACGCTCACGCTCGGATTGGGCCTTGCGCGCGCCTGTTCGGCGAGTCCCTCCGCCTGCGCGACATCGGCGGCGATAGCGGCTGCACGAGGTGCCCCTTCGCTTTGCTTGAGCAATGTGGGGAACGGCGGCGCCTCCTGGGCATAAGCCGTCTTCCCCCAGGCCGCGCTCCATAGCACGACCGTCATGCCGACCATCGCGCAACGCGCCAGCCGGCGCTTTACGCCATTCATGACTATTCCCTTCGAGCTGACTGGTTCCCGCTGCGGCGATGCCGCGCCGGACCTTCAATCCCTTGGGGGGCGCAGGATCGATATCGGCGGGAGAGAATCGACCGCGGCTGGCCCCGCCATCGTCCACACGACAGCGAGAGCGGGCGCGGTTGCGATGACTGCCGGCTCGGCCGGAATGGCGAGCCCTTGCAGGACGACATGCGCCGCGAGGTGCAGCGGATCACTTTGCTGCGGCAGGTCGCCGGGATGATGATCGCTAAGTTCGATCACATGCTCGGCACCCGCGATGTCATGAACGTGGGGTTTCGAATCGTGCCAGCTCGCAAGGCCGACCATCCCCACCAGGGCGAGCAGCATCAGGAGCAACGCCAAAGGGCGGCCCCGAACAAGCTGGGTGCGGAAAGGTGTCGCGATCACCGCTCTTTGGTAACGCGAGAGTAATCGGCCTGGCAATGCGCGAGTGTTGCTCATGTCGTCGGCCAACGCGGGTGGAGGTCATCGATCACGAAGGCGTGCTTGGCATCGCCGTCGGCGTGAGCGTCACGCTGATGGGGATGATCGGCCGGAAGATCATCGTGACGGTGCGACACCGAGTCCGGGTCGTTCGCCGGCCACAGCAGCAGCGCCGCGACCGCACCAACCGCCGCCAGCGCGGCCATACCGCCGAATGCGGCGGTCATGCTCACCCGCGCGCCAAGCTGGCCGACCAGCGGATAGGCGATCAGCCAGCAGACATGGCTGAGCGCGAACTGCGCCGCGAACAATGCAGGCCGGTCTTCCGAACTGGCTGAACGCCGCAGCAGCCGGCCGCCCGGCGTGACGCTCATCGAATAAGCGACGCCGAGTAGTAGCCAGCCACCGAGCAGGATGTGCCAATAAGCCTGCCCCGGCGGAATCATGGCGCTGATCGCAGTCAACGCGGCCAAGCCGAGGACCAGCAAGAACGAGGCGCCGATCATGATCGCGCGGTCGGCGACGCGATCGAGGATGCGGGGCAGCGCGAAAGCGGCGCACATCGAGCCGCCGCCAAAGGCGGCCAGGGTCAGCGCCACGTCCCGCTGGCCGAGCCCGAGCCCGCGCACGATCACGACGGTATTGACGATCACCATCGCGCTCGCCGCCGCCGCGGCCAGCGTCACGGCGAGCAGGCCGCGCATCCGCAGCGTCTTGAGGTAGATGCGAATGCCGCGCGTCGTCTTGTCGTAGATGCCCATCCTGCGGGTCGCTGCGGCCACCGTTTTAGCCAGGCCCGAGGTCACGACCAGCGCGGCCGAAGCGACAAAGCCGATCGCGGTGCCCGAGAACAGCCAGTGGAAGTTGATGACCGTCAGCAGCGCGGCCGCGAGCATCGGGCTGGTCAGACTCTCCATGTCATAGGCGAGCCGGGACAGCGACAGCGCGCGGGTATAATCGGCTTCCTCCGGCAGAACGTCGGGAATGGTCGCCTGAAAGGTCGGGGTAAACCCCGCCGAGGCCGATTGCAGCACGAAGATCAGCATATAGACCTGCCAGACCTCGGTGACGAACGGCAAGCAGATGGCGACGGCGGCGCGGACCAGGTCGAGCGAGACGAGCAGCGCCTTGCGCGGCACCCGGTCGGCGAAGGCGCCCGCGATCGGCGCAACGCCGATATAAGCGATCATCTTGATCGCCAGCGCCGTTCCCAGCACCGCGCCCGCATCGCCGCCGGCAATGTCATAGGCGAGCAGTCCAAGCGCGACCGTCGCCAGGCCCGTCCCGACGAGCGCGATCATCTGCGCCAGAAACAGGTGGCGATAGGTGCGGTTGGCGAGCACATGAAGCATGGTCTCTCCCTATCCCCCTGGGGGGATGTGTGCAACATCCCCTTGGGGGGGATGTATGAATTCCTCGACAAGCGTTTTGGGTGGTGAAAGATAGACCGATGAGCAACCACAAGCACGCCAGCCACCCGGCGATCATCAAGCGGCTCAATCGCGCCACGGGGCATCTCCGCAGCATCGTCACCATGATCGAGGAGGGGCGGACCTGCGTCGACGTCGCGCAGCAGCTCGATGCGGTCGAGAAGGCCGTGGCGAGCGCGAAGCGCGCCCTCATCAACGATCATATCGACCATTGCCTAAGCCATGCCGCGGACGAAGGCGGCGCGGCCAGGGCGATTGAGGATTTCAAGGCGATCTCGCGCTACCTGTAACTCTCTGTCTCGGTACTGGCTCAAAGGTGAAGGCCGCGCTGCAGGAGGCCCTCTCCAAGCAATAGGCGCCGCCGCCCAGGCCGCATGAGCGGATCATCCGCGTAATGACCATCGTGCTTCCGTCCGATTGCGGACCGGACGATGCCTGCTCCGATTCCAGCAGAGAGGGGAGGGGGGCCGGGCGGGGCGGCAATTTTGCCGCCCTCAAGGACTCGAAGCCCCATGCTTCCACATCCAACTGTCGAGTCCGCTGGGGCTCGCGCGCCGGTCGACTACATCCTTGTTGCCGCGCCCCCGCCGGTCGTTCTTGCTTATGGGATCGGCGTCGATTCAACCGCTCTCCTCGTCGAACTCGAATCGCGCGGCGAGCCGCCCGACCTGGTCCTGACGGCCGATCCCGGTGCCGAAAAGCCGGAAACCTACGAGTATCAGAGAGTGATCTCGCTCTGGATGGCGGCGCGCGGCATTCCCTACGAGGTGGTCCGCTATGTGCCCACGCGTTTCAAGCATTGGCCGCCTTACTATTCGATCCTCGCCAATGTCCTCACGAACGCGACACTGCCGAGCATCAGCCTTGGACGGCACAGCTGCTCCCTCAAATGGAAAGTGGCCCCGCAAGATGCCTTTCTGAAGCAATGGGAGCCGGCCAAGGCCGCGTGGGCACGCGGCCAGAAGGTCACCCGACTTATCGGGTATGACGCCTCGCCCGCCGACACCCGCCGCCACGCCCACGCTTCCGGACTTGATGATGCGCTGTTCGACTGCCGCTATCCCCTGCGCGAATGGAACTGGACCCGCGACCGCTGCATGGCGCGCATCGAGGCCGCGGGCCTGCCCGTGCCGCCCAAGTCGAGCTGCTTTTTCTGCGGTGCGATCCGGCCCGATGAGGTGCGGGCACTCCCGCGATGGTGCCTGCGTCTGATCGTCCTCATCGAAGCCCGGCAGGATCACCGATTTCATTCGCGCCGAGCGGCTTCTTCCCGAGGCCGAGATCGATGCGATCCGCCGTGACGCGCCGACCGACCTCATCCGCTTCCAGGATGCCGCCAGCATCGTGCCGGTGAGCGAGCGTCCGACGATGGAAGAGTGGCTCGACAGCTTCAACGCCGGCCTGATGGAGGCAGTATGACCGACAAGATCGCCCAAATCGCCCAAATCGCCCAGCTTAACGACCGGGTTCGGCTCGGACTGGACCGCAATGCCCGCATCGTCATGACCGCGACCTGCCTTGCCGAACTCGCTGGCGACGATCGACAGGTAAGTGAGGCGCTCGCCCAGGCCGAGGTCCTCGCCGCAATCCGCCGATATGTGTTCAAACCCACCGACGGGGCAGAACGAGCTTCCGGGGAATTTGTGGTCGCCGACACAACCGTCCGCTTCAAGATCGATTATTACGACCTGTCGCTTGAATGGGGCTCCGAAGACCCGGCCGATGCCGCTGTCACAACCCGGGTCATGACCATCATGCTTCCCTCCGACGATTGACCCATCGGTCTCTCGACCGCCAAGAAGAGAAAGGGGAGGGGGGTCGGAAAAAGAGAGCAATTCCGCTCGTAGCCGGAGCGCCCGCATGCCCCTTCCCAGCGTCGTTCGAGCCCAGGTCGACCCTGCGGCCGTCACCAAGGTTACACGCCTCTTCAACAACACCATCGGTGATGTGCTTGCGGAGCTTATCCAGAACGCCCGCCGCGCCGCTGCAACCAGAGTGATGCTGCAAACGACCGAGTCCGAACACGGCGTTGAACTAAGCGTCTCCGACGACGGCAGCGGCATGGGCGATCCGATGGTTGTGCTCGCCCTCGGTAGATCCGGCTGGGACGAGAGTGTTGCGCGGCGCGAGGATCCCGCCGGCATGGGCGTCTTCAGCCTCGCCGGTCGTCACGTCAGTATCCGCTCCCGCACCGGTGATGCCGACGTCGGCTGGCAAATCGACATCGCGGCGCATGCCTGGGAAGATGGTTCGCCGATCCCCGTCACTCCCTGCAATCGACCAATCGGGACCGAGATCGTGCTCCCGCTCGACAAGGCATGGTCGAGCGCACTGGACAACGCTGCTCGCGGCGCAGCCCGTCACTGCCCGATCCCCGTTTATCTCAATGGAGAAGAACTGAAGCGGCTCGATTGGCTCGACGGAGCTTGCACCGTCTATCAGGAAGGGGGCGTGCGCATCGGCATATTCGACGATCGCCGCGCGAATGTTCATAGCCATTCGATCAATTTCCACGGCGTCACCGTCAGCGGGGCTTTCCCCTCTATTGCCGAGCAGCACGGCTCCTGGTGCGCGCGCGTCGATATCATCGACGCGCCAGAACTGCAGCTCGTCCTGCCGGCGCGCAAGGAAATGGTCGAAAACGCAGCGCTCGTTCGTCTCCGCCGCGAGGTCCGCCGCGCCATCTACCGCTTCATCGCGGCCCGCCCCACCCATCGCCTCGCTTACGACCAATATCGCGAGGCTGCCACACTTGGCGTCCCGCTTCCCGAGGCTGCGCCGTTGCTTACACAATGGACGCCGGCCACCGCCGATATCCATGTCGGACCCACGCGCTCCGAGATCGCGGCGACCGATGGTGTCTTCATCGTCGAGGGCACCATCCCCGCGATCGAACAGTCCGCCCATCTCGCCCTGTCGGGAGATCCCGTTTACGAAGGGCATCTGGTCTCGTCCGACCCCAAGATGGCGGGCTATGGCTGGTACGATCGGCTCTCGCGGATCACGAACCTGGTGTTCGAGATCGAACGCGAAGGCGAGACCCTGCTCTACAGCGATACCGAGTTTCCCGGGCTCGAGAGTGGTCCGGTCGACGCAGCCAGGCTGGTGCTGACGATCTCAAGTCCTTCGGGCGACACAACAGCGAGCATCAGCGCGCCCGCCGTCATCGAATATGACGACAGCGCGTGCTGGGGGATCGAGGAAGCCGCTGTGGTCATCGCGTCGCCCGAGGCCGTGACGGCTGACGCCATCGTCGATCTGCTCGAGGGCACCTGCTTTTCATCCAGCGACGAGCGCGACGCCGATAGCTGGGACACCCAGCACGACCGTTTCCTGATCGATGCCCGGGAGATCGCAACCTCCATTCTTCACGGCGACGATGCCGCGATCCTCGAGCGCCTGCGCTCTATTCTCTCGCTCCGCGTCCAGTGGTTCGTTCCCGAAGGCCGGCAATTCCGCGCGGTCATCGGCCGTAGCGGGCTCGAGATCGCACTGGAACCGGCTCCCGCGGTCCTGACCTGACGCCGCGCACCATCACTGGATCAAAGGCCATGCGTCGGATTACACCGGCCGGACCCGAGCACGGGCAGGCGATAGCGATTGCGGTTGAGCGACTGCGCGAAGCGCGTACCCTGCTTCGGCAGGCCGGCGCGCGCCAGGCGGCGTCCGCCGCCGGCAAAGCGATAAGCAGCGCGGAAGGCGCTGCACGTCATGTGCAACACAGGATTCGAAGGACGACACTATGAGCCGGCATGACCTTCAGCCCAAGGCCGACCAGCCCCATGTCGTCCGCGCGACCGTAGGATGGGACCGACCGCTCCAGACATTCTTCGCGCAGGTCTTCTTCCGCACCGACGACGAGCCCGACGAAGGGGAGGCGCTGATATGGTTCGGCACGGAACCAGGAGAGCTTCTGACCGCCGAGGCCGCGATCGCCGTCGTCGCGCCCCATGCCATCGTCCCGGAAGATCTCGCCGCGAAGCTCGGGGCCGAGATGCGCGAGACAATCGGCGTCAAGGATGGTTCCCACCAGGCTGCTGCGAAGCGCAGTCTCTTCGGGTCGGTCCATTAGCGAGCCCGTCTTCCCGGTCGAATGATGGTCACTCTCAGATCGCCGATCACAATGGACTCGCAATCTCTGCTATTTCTGCTATAAGGTATACACGATATAGCGAAACTAGGATTTCTCCGATGGTAGCCGCATCCACTCTCGATACACAAGTCCGCGTCGGTGCGCCGCGCCGTGCGCGTGGCAAGAAGCGCGCCTTCTATGCTTCACAGCGCATTGCCGCGGCCGCCGCCGACAATGGTCATGTCGTGGTCGATTTCTCGATTGGACAGGATCCGGACAATCTCGTCATCCTCAGGGAAGCGCTCGCTTTGGGTGCGTCCGAGGCCGCGCCCAAAGCCGGCGGAGCCAAGTTGCCGGCAGCCGCGGTCAAGCTTCTCGTCACCGCATTCGAGAAGGTCGCCGCGCGCTTTCTCCAGGATAAATTCTCCACCGAGTTCGAGAAGCTCATCTCGGAATATCGGCTGATGCTTCGCGAGAATCTCGCGACGGGGGACGACGCTCAACTCAAGGCCGCGCTCAATCGGGCTCGCCTTCAGGAGCGGATTCTTGCGAGCACGCAGATGGCGGATCAGGCGCAGGCCTGTGAGCTGCTTGGTCTCTCCGGCGCCAATCCATCGGCCACGATGAAGCGCAAGGAGGAAAAGAACGAGCTGCTGCGCTTCACCGTCGATGGTCGCGCCGCCTATCCGCTGTTACAGTTCGATGTCGAGGGTCGCCGGATCTATCCGGCCCTAAGCGAAATCATCGCCAGAAAGCCGGACCATTGGACCAACTTTCGGCTGCTCCATTGGCTTACCCGGCCTCATCTCGATTTCGAGGACTCGCCTGGTGCAGCGCTCGGCAGCGAACCCGAGGCCGTGATCGCCGCCTTCGAGCGTGCAATCGAGCCCGAGGTCCATGGCTGATGCGGGTCAGCCTGAAAATACCCAACCCAGCCACGATGAAGGTTGGGAAAGAGGACTATCATCTGCTCAAGACCGGGATCGAATTGCATCGGGTTCATCTCGATCAATTCGGCTCGACCGAGTTCAACGGCACCAACAATGGGGACGCGCGCTTCTCGCCGATCCGCGACGACGGCGGAACCATCATCCCCACCATCTACGCGGCGCAATCGTTCGAATGTGCCACGTGTGAGATCATCCTGCGGTGCCCTGACAGCCCCCAGCGCAATCGCACGAAGGTCGCGCCCCCCGAGATCGTCTATCCCTACGACTATCGGCTGCACGCCCACAGTCACGTGCGGACGAAGCATGACCTCAACCTCGTCAGCATCACGACAACGGGTCAACGCAAGATCGGCGTAAATGGCAACGCCCTGCTGGCTGGTCAGCGGAGCACCTATCCTGTCACGCGGGGCTGGGCGGAAAAGATTCACGCCGCCTGTCCGTCTGCCCAGGGTCTCTATTACACATCCTACCAATATGGTCCCGAGTTCGCGGTGCTCCTGTTCGGCGATCGGGTGCCTGCTGATATCCTAGATGGCTTGAGCACGCGCGATATCGCCGATCCGATCTGCCACGATGAAATCCAGAAGCTCGCGGCCAGTCTCTCGATCGATTACGAAGATGTCTGAGCTTCAGCGGAGAGAAAGTCGATGACGTCCGTTCCGACCGACTACGATTCAGCGCGGGCCGCGCTGACCCGGCTGATCCCGATCGCGATGAGCGACACCGGGCAGTCGAAGCGCGTCGCCGATTTCCTGATGGCGTGGTGGAACGGTCCGGACCTTGGTCATTTCGAGATCGCCGACATGTTCGGGCTCGATGTTGCGGTCGCCAACGACATCACCACGGTCATCGGCTTCCTCGGCCAGAACGATCGCGGTGCCGTCTATATCGACAGCCTTGGTTTCGCCGAGGAGATGCAGGACATCATCGCGCTTTGGCGCAAGCCGGCGACGCCGCCGCCCACCTGACGCCATTTACGCCCCCGAGACGATCTTGAACGATCCCGACGGCGCCGAAGTGGCGCTCGTCGGAGCGGCGCTGACGCGCCTTACTCGGCCGAACGGCCGAGGAGAGGAGTGGGTGAGAGAGTGTGTTCGGACAAGGGGTTCGAGCAAGCACACTCAGGAGACTTCCCATGAACATCGGCACGATCACCCAGAACGCCAGCGGCACCTACACCGGCAAGATCTCGACCTTGACGGTCGCGATCGTCATCGCGCTTCGCACCGTCCAATCCGCCAATCCGCGCGCGCCCAAGTTCGAGATCCTCGCGCTCTCGGCTGCCCGCCAGTGGGTTCAGGTCGGCGCGCTGTTCGAACTGGCCTCCAATTCGACCGGGGAGATGTTCCTCAACGGCAAGATCGAGGATCCCAGCCTCGACAAGCCGCTCTACATCTCGGCGTTCCGTCAGGAGGACGGCTCCTACAACATCGTCTGGTCGCGGCCGAACCGCCGCCGCGATGCTCCGACCGACACCGCCGCGGCCGATGACGTTCTGCCGCCGCTGCCTGGCGCGGACGCGCCGGCCACGCCGAACGGTCCCGCCGGCACGGACGGGCTGGGTGAATCCTCGGCCGAGGGCGCGTTCGGTGGCGAGCCCGCCCAGGGCAACGGTCGCCGTCGGCGCACGCCCGAGATGGCTGACTGACGATCCTCTCCCCCGGCCGCGCGTCTCCCCCGGCGCGCGGCACCCCAGCAGGGCTCGTTTGCCGCACGGCAAGCGGGCCCTGCTTTCGTTTCCCTGCGGCCATGTCCTCGGCTATTCTTTGCGCAAGGTCGCCAAAGCAGACTTGAAATTTATCCGGAAACTCCGTACTTTCCGGATAGGAGAATCACCATGCCCCAGTCTGTCAGTTCCGTTGAGGCGTCCAAGGCCTTCGGCCGCATCAGCCGGCAGGCGCTTGTTGCGCCCCTTACCATCACGCACCATGGCCATGATAGCCTCGTGCTGATGTCCGCCGCCGAATATCAGCGGCTCAAGAGGCGCGATCGCGAGGTCTATGCGCTCAACGAGGTGCCGGACGAGATCGCGGAGGCCGTCCGTGCTGCGCGCGCACCAACTGAAGCCGATGCGTTCAATCACGAGGTCGGATCCTGACGAGTGCAAATTCCTGATCCGGTTCCCGGTCTCGTAATTCGCTATTCCTATCTCTGGAGCCACGAAGCAAAGGCAGGACACGAAGAGGGCAGCAAGGATCGTCCCTGCGCCGTGCTGCTGGCGATGACGAACAAGGCAGGCGCGAAGATGGTCACCATCCTGCCTGTGACCCATACGCCGCCGTCAGACATGAGTCTCGCCGTCGAAATACCGCATGCCACCAAGGTGCGCCTCGGCCTCGATGACGACCGTTCGTGGGTCATCCTTGCGGAACTCAATCATTTCCAATGGCCTGGGCCTGACCTGCGGCCGGTGCCGGGTGATGATTCCGGCGAGGTGGCTTATGGGCAGCTTCCCGGCGCTCTATACGAAACCATCCGAACCCGCTGGCTCGCGGCCTACGACGCCGGCAAGGTCGCTCAGGTCAAGCGCACGTCCTGATAACTTTCGGCCGCGCCAGCATTGGCCATGCGGTGCGGCACATTGCGACTTCGGAGCGAGAATCCATGGAAACGAACGAGCAGCGTGGCAATCGGGCGGTGATCGCGGCCGAGACAATGAGCGACGAGCAGCGGGCCGACCTTGCGGCATCGCGACCGACGGCCGAAGAGATCGCCGCCGACCGATGGGCTGACGAGCCTCTTAACGCGCCCGAAAAATCCCGCCGGGCGAAGCTCCGGCTGCCATTCCGCAGCTGAAACCGCCCAGGCGGGGACGTGCGACGGTTTGCCGTTGATCTCGGCGGGGCGTTTTAGCGCGCGTCGCCGGATAGGTCCCATCTTGCCCGACCGCTGATCGCAAAGCGCTATCTGACCTCTGCAGCGGGAGCTCGGACCATCGGCAGCGCGGCGCGATATCGTCCATCGGATCGTGTCCCGCTGCGCCAAGCGGCCTTCCTTCGCCTGTTCCTGACACCTGCGGCGAGCCGAAGGCGGCCCGCAACCCCTTCCAGTCGCCCGTGTTGCCGCTTCGCGGCTGCCCGCGCCTGCTCCCTCCAGGGGTTTCCCTCCGCTTGCGCTCCGGTGCGGACCGCCTCCGCACGCCGCTCTTCGGTGTCACCGGCGGGAAGGCCGCTGGACCCAACGAGGAGCACCATCATGAACAACGTCAATCTCGCCGGCCGCGTCGCCAAGGACCCCGAAACCCGCGGCGCCGTCACCACTCTCATCGTCGCGACCGATCGCGTGAAGCTCAGGGACGGCAAGACCTATGTCGACGAAGCCACCGGCTATACCGCCAAGGAGACCGAGTTCCACAAGGTCACCTGCTTCAACGGCCTCGGCAAGGCCGGCGCCTCGCGCAAGAAGGGCGATGTCGTCGCCATCACCGGCCGGCTGCACCATTCGAGCTGGGAGGATCGCGATGGCGTCACCCGGTACGGCTGCGAGGTCATCGCGGACAAGATCGACTTCTTTTGACCCGACGGGGCGGCGCCCGGCGGCGCCGCTCCTCAGTCCAACTGGCCCGGAAAGTTCGCGCGCCGCCCCGTCTCGAGGTTGCGCACCATGTTCTCGACGCCGATCGCGTAGAACTCGCCAACATGGAAGCTCGCCGCGTCCCTGAACTTCCATTCATGATCGGTGACGACCTTGATCACGCTGTTCACCAGCGCGATCACCTCCTGCTCCGCCAGCGGAAAATCGACATAGATACGTGCTGGCTCGCGCAGGTATCGCTTGTCGAGATGGGCGAAGAACTTGTCGCGACGGCCCATGATGGCGTCGATCGTCGCGCGCCGCGCTTCCAGTTCCTCGATCTGCCGCTCGAACTCGCCTACCGGTGGCGTGCCGGACTTCCAGGTGATGTTCGTCCGGTTCTTCACGCAGAATTCCAGGAAGGCGAACAGGCTGCCTTCTGCCCGCCGCGGATTTTCCAGCAGTCGGCCCACGGCCAGGTGCAGATCGGTCTCGGCCGAAAGCATCAGCGGATAGAGGATCGCCTCGATCTTCCACAGGCGGTCGCCGTGAATATCCCGCTGCCGCAAGAGCTGCTGATAGACGGCGAGTTTCGCGACCAGGCCGGGCGGCTCATTGCCATGCAGAAGCGCCGCATATCGCGATAGACGCTCCTCGTAATTCGCCTGAATCTGGGCCTTCACACTTCATCCCTTCGACATTGCCGGTGGCGCCGATGGTCAATCCCATGACGCATCCCTGGCCTTCGATCCTTCGACAGGCTCAGGATCTGGCCGGGACCGGCGCTCTACTCGCCTCCGGCTCCCGGAGCCACGGCCTTGCCGCGTCTC
>CAUUIU010000004.1:0-24697 GCA_963545025.1 uncultured Sphingopyxis sp.
CGCTCAGTGTCTCGTGGGCTCGGAGATGTGTATAAGAGACAGGCGCGAGGCAGCGCTGGGTATCTGTGGTGTCCCAGAAATAGCGGAAGGTCCGCGCGGTCAGCTCTTCGGAAAAGGCCGCCTCGCTCATCGGCGCCAGTGCGGGCGGGTCGATGGCGGCGGTCGGTGTCGGCGGCGGGGTTGCGGTGCAGGCGGCAGTCAGGGCCAAAAGAGGCAGGGCAAGCGATCCACGCCGGAAAAACATTCGATACTCCAAACAAAAAAAGGGCGCCGGTCACGGGAGGGGTGTGACCGGCGCCGTTAGATCAACCGGTCAGAAGGAGAAGCCGGCTGATACCTTAATCGTCCGCGGCTGGCCATCAATCGCATAGTCGTTCGGGTTGCGGAGCCCCGTCGTCGCGTTGAAGCCGCTGAAGTTGCGGTCGTTGAACAGGTTGAGGATGTCGACACGCAGCCGCACCTTGGTTTCATCGGTGATGAACTTCAGCGGGATATATTTGGTGATCGACAGATCCATCTGGCGGAAACCCCACAGGTCGCCGTTGCCGTCGGTCCGCGTCGAGATGACCTCGCGGCTCAGCGGCTGTCCAGGGGTGCTGACCAGCGCCGCGAGATATTTGGGCGATGCGATCTGGAACTTGCCTGACAGCGTGATTCCGTAAGGAATGTCGACCGAACCCGCCATCACGAAGCGATGCTTGCGCACCCCCGTCGAGGTGATGAAGTTATAGTCGTCCATGCTCGGGAAATCGAGGCTGAAGGTTTCGCCGAACTGCCGGTTTTCCTCGGCATCGGTGAAGGTATAGGTCGCATCGAGGCTCCACGGCGAGAATTGCGTGTAGCGCTTGGTCAGCTTGAAATACGCCGTGTTGGCGCGCGTTTCGAGCCCGTTGTCGCCAATGATGATGCTGCCGAACGGCGACGGCGCGAAACCGAAGGGCGAGTCCGCATTGCCCGTCGGCGGGAAGAAGGCGCCATTGGGACGACGGTTGCCGAGCAGATAGACGAAGCCGTCCTTGCTCTCGACATAGGAGTAGCCGACTTCAAGATCGAGCAGGTCGAACTTGCCGCGGACACCCAGGCTGAACTGGTCCGAATAGGGCACCTTCAGATCGTTTCTGATGAAGCGCAACTCACGCCCCGCCCCCGCCGGAAGCCCGGCGATCAGCGCCGCGCGGCCTTCAGGGGTCAGATACGCCGGGTTCCACGCGATACAGGTCGCGCTGGGGGCGCAAACGTTGGTCGTGTCGCCCGGATTGTTGAAGTTGAACGTGCGCGTCGCGAACAGGCCCTGCGTCAGTTCCTGCTGGATATTGTCGAACTGCGTGCGGTCGTACGAACGGCCATAGCCACCAAAGATCGCGAAACGCTTTTCGTCGTCGAGCGCATAGGTGAAGCCGAGGCGCGGCTGCCAAGCCCCCTTGAACGCCTTACGCTCGCTGCCCGTCGAGATATAATCGTCGATGTTATAGTTGGCGTTGGCGAGGTTCATGTACGGCGGGGTGACGACGCCGTTCGGCCCGACATAGGATGCGCGGCCAGCCACGAATTCGGCGATCGCCGGGTCGTGCTCGTAGTTGAGGAACGCGGGCGTCCGCTCATAGTCCCAACGCAGACCGATGTTGAGGGTCAGACGGTCGTCATATTCCCAGTCGTCCTGCGCATAGATGCCGAACTGGAAATTCTTCGACGTGATGTTCGGATCGCCGCCGGCGACCGGGGCGCTGAACACCATCCGGTACGGGATGTCGTCGTTGAACGTTCCGCCGTTCGGATTGTAGTTCACATTATAGGTGAAGACCGGGTTCACGCCATTCTGGGTGTTGGTGTTGAGCTCGACCCACTTGGCCTTTACGCCGACCTTGAAGCTGTGGCCCTCAAGCCCGGTGTAGGTGAAGTCGTTCGAGACCTGCCAGCCATTCTGGCCCTTGTCCTGGAAGTTGCTGCCCGCGCCGATGCGGAGGATATCGCCGCGACGGGTGGTCGTCGCGGGCGGCGGGTTCGGCACCGTCGCGTTGAAGATCGACACATTGCCGAAGTTGAGCGGACGCGGCCCCCAGGTGACATCCTCATAAGCGACCTTGAAGTCGTTGACCCAAGTGTCCGCGGTGTGCTCCCAGCGCGCAAGACCGCGCCATTCTTCGACCTTCGCAATGGTGCGCGTCTCGAAGGCGGCAAAACCGCTGTTGAACTGCTCGCCGCTCTCGTCGCGATATTTGACCGAGAATTCGAACAGGTCGTTGTCCGTCGGGGTGAAGTTGAGCTTCCCGAAATAGAGATTCTCGTTGAACGTCTCGCTCGCCGACCCGAAAACGCCCTGATATTCGGTCGGGAAATAGGAAATCGGCAGTTCGAGACCCGGGGTGATGTCGCGCGGATTGGTGCGGCGCTTGCCTTCATAGGTCAGGAAGAAGTGCAGGACGTCCTTGATGATCGGGCCGCCAAGCGCGCCGCCGAACTGCAGGTCCCGGGTGCGGATCTTCGGTATATAGCGCGGGAAATTCTCGCTCGGGCGGCGGTCGCGCAGATCCTGGTTGGTGAAGTCGATGAAGCCTTCGCCGTGGAATTCATTGGTGCCCGATTTGGTGATCGCGGTGATCGCGACCGAACTCACCTGGTCGAACTCGGCCTTATAGTTCGAGCTGATGACGCGATATTCGCCAATCGCGAGCTGCGGGAACGGGTTACCCTGCGTCGAATCCTGACCGGTGATGCCGTTCTTGAGGACATAATCCTTCTGCCCGATGCCATCGATGAAGATGTTGACCGAGTTGCTGCCCTGCGCACCGCCCTGCAGGCGCGACTGGTCGGTGCCGTTGGTGATGAACTGGACGCCCGGCGCCAGGTCGGCGAAGGCTAGGAAGTTGCGGTTGTTCTGCGGCAGCTGCTCGATCAGGCGCTGCGAGATGTTGGTGCCGACTTCGCCGCCTTCCATGGAACGGATGCGGCTGCCGGTGACGATGATCGCATCGCCGTCCGCGGCCGCGATTTCGGGCTCCGAAAAGTCGAAATCGAGGACCGCGCGCTGCGCGACGCTGAGCGTGAATTCGTCGGTGTTGCGCACGCCGCCGGGGGTCGTGATTTCAAGGCGATAGGTGCCGGCCGGAAGCGAAGCGAACGTATAGCCGCCGTTCGTGCTGACGTCGGAAGTGCGCGTCAGGCCGGTGTTGACGTTGATCGCCTTCACCTCGGTCGCGCCGCCGTCGGCGGTCACGGTGCCGCGCAGCGACGCGTTCGAGACCTGCGCATGCGCGGGTGCGGCCATGCCGATCGCGAGCGCGGCGCCGGCGCTGCTCCACGCCAGCGCGGCGGCGAGCGCCCGGGCACGCGACTGGCGCGCGGACATGACTTTAATTGTATGAATCGACTTCACAGCATCCTCCCTAATTGGCCCCGGAATACTCCGCTTTCCGCCGTTTTTTCCGCCCGGCTTGCTACCGGTATGGCGACGAATCGCGGGGGAACCCCGTCGTGTTCTTTTTAATTTGTAACCGGTTTCACGATGACTGTATAGGGGGAAGCGACACGAGCGTGCATTGCCGGGGGCCAGCCGGTAAGTGGCTGTTTTCAGCCGTTGCGTACGCTAGAGCGAAATACATATCTCGATTGGGAAGGACGAATCATGCCGCCGATGCCGCGCAACCTGACATGCCTTACGCTTGCGACTTTAATGCTCGCTGCGCCGCTGGCCCCCACCCCGCTGCTCGCCAAGCCTGCGGCAACCGCCGCGAAGGCCGCCCCGGTCGATGCCGCCGGCTGGATGAAGCCCGATCCCAAGATGGACAAGTTCGTCGCCGAGCTGATGGCGAAGATGACGCTCGACGAAAAGGTCGGCCAGCTGAACCTGCTCACCAGCAACTGGGAATCGACCGGCCCGACGATGCGCGAAGGCTATAAGGACGATATCCGCGCGGGCCGCGTCGGTGCGATCTTCAACGCCTATACCGCCAAATACACGGCCGAGCTGCAGAAGCTGGCGGTCGAGGGCACCCGCCTCAAGATTCCGCTGATCTTCGGTTATGACGTGATCCACGGCCACCGGACGATCTTTCCCATCTCGCTCGGCGAAGCCGCCAGCTGGGATCTGCAAGCCATTGAAAAAGCAGCGCGCATTTCCGCGATCGAAGCGTCGGCCGAAGGCATTCACTGGACCTTCGCGCCGATGGTCGACGTCGCGCGCGACCCGCGCTGGGGCCGCATTTCCGAAGGGTCGGGCGAAGACGTCTATCTTGGCAGCCTGATCGCCAAGGCGCGCGTGCGCGGATATCAGGGCGATGACCTGTCGCGCCCCGACACGATCCTTGCGACCGCCAAACATTTCGCGGCCTATGGCGCGGCGCAGGCCGGGCGCGACTATCACACCGTCGACATGTCCGAACGCACGCTGCGCGATATCTATCTGCCGCCGTTCCAGGCCGCCGCCGAAGCCGGCGCCGCGACCTTCATGACGTCGTTCAACGAACTCGACGGCGTTCCCGCATCGGGCAGCCACTATCTGCTGACCGACGTGCTGCGGAAGAAGTGGGGCTTCAAGGGTTTCGTCGTAACCGATTACACATCGATCAACGAAATGGTGCCGCACGGTTTTTCCAAGGACCTGAAGCAGGCGGGCGAGCAGGCGATCAACGCCGGGGTCGACATGGACATGCAGGGCGCGGTCTATATGGAGAATCTCGCCAAGTCGGTCACCGAGGGCAAGGTCGACATCAAGCGCGTCGACGAAGCCGTTAAATCGATCCTCGAAATGAAATATCGCCTCGGCCTGTTCGAGGATCCCTATCGCTACGCCAGCGAGGCGCGTGAAAAGGCGACGATCTACAAGCCCGAATTCCTCGACGCGGCGCGCGACGTCGCGCGCAAGTCGATGGTGCTGCTCAAGAACAAGGACAATGCCCTTCCCCTCGCCGCCTCCGCGAAGTCGATCGCGGTGATCGGCCCGCTCGGCAACAGCAAGGAAGATATGATCGGCAGCTGGTCGGCCGCCGGCGACCGCAAAACGCGTCCCGTCACCCTGCTCGAAGGGCTCCAGGCGCGCGCACCCAAGGGCACGACCGTCACCTATGCCAAGGGCGCCGGCTATCACTTCGCCGACGCGGGCAAGAGCGAAGGCTTTGCCGAGGCGATCGCGCTGGCGCAAAAATCCGACGTCATCATCGCGGCGATGGGTGAACATTGGAACATGACCGGCGAGGCCGCGAGCCGCACCTCGCTCGACCTGCCCGGCGCGCAGCAGGCGCTGCTCGAAGAGCTCAAGAAGACCGGCAAGCCGATCATCCTCGTGCTGATGAGCGGGCGCCCGAACAGCATCGAATGGGCCGACGCCAATGTCGATGCGATCCTTGAGGCCTGGTATCCGGGCACGATGGGCGGCCATGCGATCGCCGACGTGCTGTTCGGCGACTATAACCCCTCGGGCAAGCTGACCGTCACCTTCCCGCGCAATGTCGGGCAGGTGCCGATCCACCACGACATGAAGAACACCGGGCGGCCGATCGAACTCGGCGCGCCGGGGGCGAAATATGTCTCGCGCTATCTCGATACGCCGAACACCCCGCTCTATCCCTTCGGCTATGGCCTCAGCTACACCAGCTTCACCTATTCGCCGGTGACGCTCGACAAGGCGAAGGTGCGGCCGGGCGAGAAGCTGACCGCCAGCGTCACCGTGACCAACAGCGGCACGCGCGATGGCGAGGAGGTCGTGCAGCTTTATGTCCGCGACCTCGTCGGGTCGGTGACGCGGCCGGTGAAGGAATTGAAGGGCTTTGAGAAGGTCATGCTGAAGAAGGGCGAGAAGCGCACGATCCGCTTCGCGCTGACCGACGCCGACCTTGCCTTCACGCGGCAGGATATGAGCTGGGGCAGCGAGCCCGGCGAGTATAAGCTGTGGGTCGGCCCGTCGTCGGCGCAAGGGTCGGAGGCGAGCTTCGAACTGACCGAGTAAGGAGCAGCCCGATGCGGTTTCCCCTGTCGATCGCGCTCTTCGCCGCGCCGGTACTTCTTGCCGGCGCGGCGCAGGCGCAGGCGGCGCAGCGCCCCAATATCGTCTTCATCATGTCGGACGATCACGCCTATCAGGCGATCTCGGCCTATGGCTCCGACCTGTCGAAACTGGCGCCGACGCCCAACATCGACCGCATCGCCAAAAATGGCGCGATCTTTACCAACAGCTTCGTCGGCAATTCGCTCTGCGGCCCCAGCCGCGCGACTTTGCTGACCGGGCGCCAAAGCAATGCGCACGGCTTTACCCAGAATGGCCAGCGTTTCGACAACCGGACATGGGTCTGGCCGCGCGCGCTGGCGCAGGCGGGCTATGCGACCGCGATGTTCGGCAAATGGCACATCAATCATTCGCCCGAAGGTATCGGCTTCGACGACTGGAAAGTGCTCGACGACCAGGGCGAATATTATAACCCCGACATCATCACGCCCAAGGGACGCAGCGTGGTCGAGGGCTATGCCACCGATCTGATCACCGGATACAGCCTCGACTGGCTGAAAAACGGGCGCGACAAGTCGAAGCCCTTTGCGCTGATGATCCACCACAAGGCACCGCACCGCAATTTCATGCCGGCGCTGCGCCATGTTCAGAAATATCAGGGTGTGACCTTCCCCGTTCCCGCCAATTATTTCGACGACTATGCGGGCCGCAAGGCGGCGGCGGCGCAGGAAATGAACATCTATCGCGACATGTATGAGGGGCACGACCTCAAGATGACGGTCGCCGCAGGCACGCCCGCGCTGCGTTACAACCGCTGGCCGGGCGCCTTCGACCGGATGACGCACGCGCAGCAGGTCGAATGGGACCGGTTGATGCAGGGCGACAACGACCGGATGAACGCCGCGAAGCTGTCGGGCCGCGACCTCGCGCTGTGGAAATATCAGCGCTACATGCAGCAATATCTGGGCACGATCGCCGCGGTCGACGAAGGCGTCGGCGCGGTGCTCGATTATCTGGAGGAAAGCGGCCTCGATCGGAACACGATCGTCGTCTACACCTCGGATCAGGGCTTCTACCTCGGCGAGCATGGCTGGTTCGACAAGCGCTTCATCTATGAAGAATCGATGCGCACGCCGTTCGTGATGCAATATCCGGGGCATATCCGACCCGGCACCCGCGTCGCGGCGCCGATCCAGAATATCGACTATGCGCCGACCTTCCTCGATCTCGCGGGGCTCCCCGCCCCCGCCTCGGTCCAGGGCAAGTCCATGCGCCCGGTCCTCGACGGCAAGACGCCCGCCGGCTGGCGGCGCGACGTCTATTATCATTATTACGAATATCCGGGCTTCCACGCGGTGCGCGCCCATTATGGCGTCCGCAGTGACCGCTACAAGCTCGTCCGTTTCTACGGCGATATCGACAGCTGGGAATTCTACGATCTGAAGAGCGATCCGGGCGAGATGCACAACCGCATCGCCGACCCGAAGATGAAACGGCCGATTGCCGAGATGAAGGTGCGGCTGGCAAAGCTTCGCGATCAATATCAGGACCGCGACGGCCCGGCGATGGCCGCGCGCTGAGCAGCTGCGCGGGCTTGTCGGGATCGGGCGGGCGGTTTAGGCGGCTCTTGTGAGTCCAGACGCGCCTCCCACCCCTTCCCCCTCGCCGCTCGCTCCCTTTCGCTATCCCGCCTTTCGCGCGATCTGGGTCGCGAACCTTGCCTCGAACATGGGGTCGATGATCCAGTCGGTCGGCGCGGCGTGGCTGATGACCGAAATCACCCAGTCGCACCTGCTGATCGCGCTGGTGCAGGCGGGCGCGACGATCCCGATCCTCCTGCTCGGCGTGTTCGCGGGCGCGATCGCCGACAATTTCGACCGGCGGCGCGTGATGCTCGCGGCGCAGACGGCGATGCTCGTCGTTTCGGCGGCGCTGACCATCACGACGTGGATGGATGCGATCACCCCCCTTCTGCTGCTCTTCTTCACCCTCGCGGTCGGGTGCGGCACCGCACTCAACGGCCCTGCCTGGCAGGCGTCGGTGCGGCTGCAGGTCGGACCGAAGGATCTGCCGCAGGCGATCGCGCTCAACACCATCGCCTTCAACCTCGCGCGCAGCGTCGGCCCCGCGCTCGGCGGTCTGCTCATCTCGCTCACCGGGCCCGCACCCGCTTTCGCGCTCAACGCGCTGAGCTATGTCGCGCTGATCGTCGTTCTGCTGCGCTGGCACCCCGAGGTCACGCCGCCCAAGCGCACCCCGATGCTCGCCGCGATCGCGACCGGGCTGCGCTTCTGCGTCCAGTCGGACCCGGTGCGGCGCATATTGATCCGCGGTTTCGTCTTCGGTTTCGGCGCGGTGGCGTTTCAGGCGCTGCTACCCTCGCTCGTCCGCGACCGGCTCCACGGCACCGAAACGACCTTTGGCCTGTGCCTCGGCGCCTTTGGCATCGGATCGATCTTCGCTGCGCTCTGGGTCGGCAAGATCCGGCGCCGGCTCGGCCCCGACCGGCTGGTCAGCATCGCCGCGCTGGTTTTCGCCGCCGCCATGCTGCCCGTCGCGCTGACGCAGGCGCTATGGCCGACGCTCGCGGCCGCTTTCGTCGCGGGCATGGCGTGGGTGTCGACGCTGACGACGCTCAATGTCGCGATGCAGCTCCGTTCGCCCGAGGCGATCCTCGGGCGATGCCTGTCGATCTATCAGGCGGTGACGTTCGGCGCGATGGCACTCGGCGCCTGGCTGTTCGGCATGGCGGCCGACATCTGGTCTTTGCCGACCTCGATCCTGCTCTCGGCCGGCTGGCTGCTGCTCTCGGCAATCGCCCTGCCCTTCCTCGCGCCGATGCCGACGCGCGACGAGGGCCGCGTCATTCGCTGACCGGCGCGGTCTCGATCTCGAAACGGCTGTTCGCCAGCGTCAGCTCGTCGCCGCAATGGCTGCACGCGACGACCATATGGAGGTCATGCCCGCAAGGTCTGTGGGTCAGCAGCACCGGCGGGCCACGCTCGTCGGAAAACCATTTGTCGCCCCATTGCAACAGCGCGAGCAGCACCGGGTAAAGATCGCGCCCCTTTTCGGTCAGCCGATATTCGAAGCGGTCGGCGTGCGCCGAATAGGGCACCGCCTTCAAAATCCCCTGCCGCACCAGCCGTTCGAGCCGGCCGGTCAGGATGTTGGTGGCCATCAGCGTATCGCGCTGGATCTCGTCGAAGCGGTTGATGCGCGTGAACATCGCGCGGACGACCAGCGTCGCCCAGCGGTCGCCGAACAGCTCGATCATCGTGTCGACCAGCGGGCGTCCGCCGGGCCGCCGCGCGCCGACCTCGCCATTGAAACGGCGGCGTTCATAGGCGAGGGTCACCTGCACCAGCCCCGGCCCCTCGCGCCAGTCGACATCGCGCGGGTCGATCTCGGCGCGGCAATGTTCGCATGTCGGCACCGGTTCGGTCGCATGGCCGCAGTCCGCATGATGCAGCCGCACCTGGAAATCGCGGCTGTCTGATTCCCATTTATGCTGCCAGCGCAGCATCATCAGCCCGTTCGGAAACTGGTCGCGGCCCTTTTGGGTCAGCACATAATGAAAGCCGCGCCCGCCCTTGCGCGGTACCTTCGCCAGGCAATCTTCCTCGACCAGCTTTTTGAGCCGGCCGTTGACCACCGAGCGCGCCAGCCCCGTGCGCGCGACGAATTCGTCGAAACTGTGGATGCCGAGCAGGGCCTGTTCCATGATCAACAGCACCGGGACGTCGCCGACGACGTCCAGCGCGCGCCAGATCGAACAGGCCCTGATGGTGCGGTCGTGTTTCAAATAGCCGTCCTTACCTCCCCGGCCCTAAACCAAGGGCGGCGCACCGACAAGGCTGGCACCGGTAGCAGGAGGGCAGCTCGAACCGCCCTCCCTGTCGGCATCAGAAACGCCCGGTCAGTTGCACCGCGATCGTGCGCGGCCGGTCGACGATGCCGTTATAGGCATTGCCGGCATTGCGCGTGATCGTCGTCGCCAGCGGCATCGAGCTTGCGGTCTGCAGGATGCGCTGATTGGTGAGGTTGCGCCCGATCAGCGCGATCTCCCATTTATTGTCGATCTCGGCGAGCGCCAGGCGCGCGCCAAGCTTGGCATAGCTGTCCTGCCGCGTGCGCGGATCGAGGTTCGCCGCGGCGATATAGGCCGAGGAGAAATCGGCGTTGAGGTTGAGCGCGACCTTCATGCCGCTGCTGATCGGCGTCGTGTAATCGAGGTTGAGGTTGCCCGACCATTTGGGCGAGAGCGCGTTGCGCTTGCCCGTATAGTCGCAGAAGCCCCCCGCCCCCGGCGTCTGCAGATAATAGCATTGGCCGTTGGTGAAATTGGTGAATTTGAAGTCGAGATAGGCGACGGCACCGCTGATCGTCAGCCCGTCGGTGATCGCGGCGCGGAAATCGGCCTCGACCCCCTGCGTCTTCGCTCCCGCCGCGTTGCGGACGTTGAAGTTCAGCGTGCCGTCGAAGATGTTGACCTGAAGGTCGTTATATTTGGTCCTGTAGACCGACAGGTTGAACGCGAGGTTGCGCCCCTTGTATTTGAGGCCGCCTTCGAAATTGTCGGCACTCTCGTCCTCGAACTCGAACGCACCCGGCCGCGCGACGGTGGTCGAGGTCGGCAGCGAGTTCGAGCGGATGTCGAAGCCGCCCGCCTTCGTCCCCTTGGCATAGGAGGCATAGAGCATCAGGTCGTCGGTCGCGTCGAACTGGACGTTGACCATCGGGTTGAAGCTGTCTTCGCTGAGTTTGCCCGAGATGCTGTGCGCCTCGATGTTGAGCGCGCGGAAGGTCGCGGCGACCACCAGCGGGTTGAAGGTGTTGAGCGGCCCCCGGACGATCGCGAGCGTGCGGCTGCCACTCTTCTTCTCATGGTTGAAGCGCGCGCCGGCGGTGATGCGCAGCTGGTCGGTGACCGACAGTTCGCCCTGCGCAAAGGCCGAGATCAGGTCCGACTTTTGGGCATAGTCGCGGTCGTTGCGCGTATCCCCGATCGCGTTGAACGGCGGGCCCAGCGCGAGGAAGGTCGAGTTGAACAGGGTGAAGTCCTGCACGTCGAGCTTGGCGTTCTGATAATAGACCCCGGCGATATAGTCGAACGTCTCGCCGCCCGGCGACGCGAGCCGGAGTTCCTGCGAATATTGGCGATAATCCTCGCGCAGGTTTGTGCCGTCGAGGAAGCTGATGCCCGAGAAGTCGACGTCGACGATCTCACGCGTCTTGTAATCGAGCAGCGACGAGATCGAGGTCAGCGTGTGGTCGCCGAGTTCGAGGTCGGCATTGAGCGTCGCGCCGAACACCTTGTTACGGCTCTGATAGCCATTGTCGGCGCGGACATAATCGGGGGTCGTGCTGACGAAAAAGGGTCCCTGAAAGACGGTGTTGTAATTGCCGACGGCGCCGAACACGTCGCGCGGCTGGCCCTTCGCCTCGAAGTCGGCATATTCGAGCTTCAACTCGGCCGCGAACGGGCCGCCCTTGTCGAACTCGAGCTTGCCACGGAAATATTTCTCGTCGACCTTCGGCTCGTTCCGGTCGAGCTTGGTGTTGTAGAAATAGCCGTCCATCGTCCGGTAATAACCGACGACACGCGCCTCGACGCCTTCGGCGAGCGGCCCCGACAGCACGCCGTTGAGCTGGAATTCCTTGTGGTTGAATTCATAGAGCCCGCTCACCGAACCTTCGAATTCATCGGTCGGGCTGCGCGTCGTGATGTTGACCGCACCCGCGATCGCATTCTTGCCGAAGAGGGTCGGCTGCGGCCCGCGCAGCACTTCAACGCGCTCCATGTCGATCAGCGGCAGGCGTGAGAGCTGGTCGCGGCCGTAATAGACGCCGTCGACGAACATCGCGACCGACTGCTCGAAACCCTTGTTGTCGCCCGACGCGATGCCGCGGATCGCGATGCGGTTGGCGATCGCGGTCTGGGTGATCTTGAGGTTCGGCACCGCCGAGGAAATCTGTTCGAGATTGGTCTGGCCGTAATTTTCGATCTGCTTGCCGCTGACCGCGGAGATCGAAATCGGCACGTCCGACAGGCCCTCGGCGCGCTTCTGCGCGGTGACGATGATTTCCTCGAGCCCGCCCTGATCTTCGGCGGCGGCAGCTGCGGGCGCCGCGTCCTGCGCGAAGGCGATACCGGGGCTGGCGAGCGCCGATGCAGCGAGCAGCGCGACCAAATGCTTTTTCATGAAACTCTCTCCCTCCCACCATCGTCGGGTTCGCCCCGCGATGTTTTTCTGGCCTTGCGACTCTTATCGTCTTTAAGTATCGTTATGCAAGTCAGATAATTCGGGAGAGCACAACAGTGCCGAAAAACGGCCTACCACCAGCGCTGACGCGCAATTTGCGCCTGCCGGCGATCGCCGCGCCGATGTTCCTCGTCTCGGGGCCCGAAATGGTGATCGCCGCGTCGCGCGCGGGCGTGATCGGCAGCTTCCCCGCCCCCAATGCGCGGACGTCGGCGGACCTTGAGGATTGGGTGAGCCGCATCGACGCGGCGCTCTCGAACGATCCTGAAGCCGCGGCGTGGGCCGTCAACCTCGTCGTCCATCCGTCGAACAGCCGCCTGCCCGAAGACCTGGCATGTGTCGTGCGCCACAAGGTGCCGCTCGTCATCACCGCGCTGGGCAGCCCGGCGCGTGTGGTCGAAGAAATCCACAGCTATGGCGGGCTTGTTTTCGCCGACGTCAATTCGGTCGGCTTCGCGCGCAAAGCGGCGGCGGCCGGGGTCGACGGCCTGGTGCTCGTCGCCGCGGGCGCGGGCGGGCATACCGGCGCGACCGCGGGTTTCGCCTTTGTCGAGGAGGTGCGGCAATTCTGGGACGGGCCGCTCGTGCTCGGCGGCGCGATATCGACCGGCCACGCCGTCCGCGCGGCCGAAATTCTCGGCGCCGACTTCGCCTATCTCGGCACCTCGTTGATCGCGTGCGCCGAGAGCATGGCGGTGCCGGGGTACAAGGAGATGGTCGTCGCCGCGGGCGCCGAGGATATCGTGCCCTCGAAGGGCATCACCGGCGTGACCGCCAACTGGCTGAAATCGAGCCTGATCGCCGCGGGATACGACCCCGCCAACATGCCCGAGGACAAGCGCCCGAATTTCTCGGACGCACAGGACGACGCCAAGGCGTGGAAGAATGTCTGGTCCGCAGGGCAAGGCGTCGGCGCAGTGCGCGGCATCGAACCCGTCGCCGCTATCGTCGACCGCCTCGTTTCCGAATATGATGCCGCCGCCGCAAGGCCGCGCTTTGCAGCAGCCGAAGGAGTCATCGCATGACCGCCGAACTCGTCGAGACCATCCGGACCACGATCCAGCCGAACGACCACCCTTATATGAAGGACGCCTGGCGCCCGACGTATAACGAGTGGAACGCGATATTCGCGAACGGCGATGCCGAGGTGATCGGGACGATCCCCGATGACATCGACGGGGTTTACGTCCGCACCGGAGAGAACCAGATCCACGAACCGATCGGTCGCTATCATCCGTTCGACGGCGACGGGTTCATCCATGCCATCTCGTTCAAGGACGGCCGCGCGAGCTATCGCAGTCGCTTCGTGCGCACCAAGGGGTTCGAGGCCGAAAAGGAAGCCGGTCGTTCGCTGTGGGCCGGGCTGATGGAGCCGCCGCACAAGTCCACCCGTCACGGCTGGGGCGCGCAGGAGTGGCTGAAGGATAGCAGTTCGACCGACGTCGCGATCCACGCGGGCAAGATCATCTCGACCTTCTATCAGTGCGGCGAGGCCTATCGGCTCGACCCCTTCACGCTCGAACAGTTCGGCACCGAAAGCTGGGTGCCGCTCGACGGCATTTCGGCGCATTGCAAGGTCGACCTTGCGACCGGCGAGCTGATGTTCTTCAATTACTCGAAGCACGCGCCCTATATGCATTATGGCGTCGTCGGGGCGGACAATAAGCTGAAGCATTATATCCCCGTCCCGCTCGCGGGTCCGCGCCTGCCGCATGACATGGCGTTCACGAAGAATTACACGATCCTCAACGACATGCCGCTCTACTGGAACGAAGAGCTGCTCGAACGGAATCTGCACGTCGTGCAGTTCCATCCCGAGGAAAAGACGCGCTTCGCGATCATTCCGCGCCACGGCCAGCCCGAGGATATCCGCTGGTTCGAGGCCGAGCCGACCTACACGCTGCATTGGCTCAACGCGTGGGAGGAAGGCGACGAGATCATCCTCGACGGCTATTATCAGGAAGAGCCGATGCCCAAATCCTATCCGAACGCCCCTGAGGGGCTCGAACGGATGATGGCCTATCTCGACCAGGGATTGCTAAAGCCGCGCCTCCACCGCTGGCGCTTCAACCTGAAGACCGGAAAGACGACGGAGCAGCGGCTCGACGACCGCGACCTCGAATTCGGCATGTTCAACCATCGCTACGCCGGCAAACCCTATCGCTATGCGTACAGCGCGATCCCCGAGCCCGGCTGGTTCCTGTTCCGCGGGATCGTCAAGCACGACCTGAACGCGGGCACCAGCGAGGACTATGAATTTGGCCCCGGCCGCTTCGGCAGCGAAGCCCCTTTCGCGCCGCGCATCGACGCGAAGGACGAGGACGACGGTTATCTCGTCTCCTTCATCGCCGACCTCGAAACCGACCGTTCCGAATGCGTGTTGATCGACGCCAAGAATGTCGCGGCGGGGCCGGTGTGCCGGATCATCCTGCCGGAACGCATCTGCTCGGGCACGCACACCGTGTGGGCGAGCGGCGACGATATCGGCATGGGCGCAAACAGCGTGCTGGCCGCCTGAGATGATCGTCGCGGGAGAGGATAAAAGGCTAGAGCATCGGGCGAGCGGCTGGTGGGGCGATCAGACCTTCGCCGACCTGTTCGCGGCCAATGCGGCGGCGCATCCCGAGCGGCTCGCGCCGGTCGATGCGCCCAATCGCGGCGATTTCGCGTTCGGCGAGCCGCAGCGGTTGAATTACGCCGAATTGGCTGCGGAGATCGACCGGCTCGCGGGGGCGCTCGTCGAGGCGGGGATCGGCAAGGACGATGTGCTGCTCGTCCAGCTTCCCAACATCAGCGAGTTCGTCGCGCTCTATTTCGCGGCGGCAAAGATCGGCGCGATCGTAAGCCCCGCGGCGGTGCAATATCGCAGCCATGAGCTGAAAGGCATGATCGGCGTGGTCGCGCCCAAAGCCTTCGTCTGCGCCACGCACGTCAAGGGCTGCGACCACGTCGGCGTCGCGGCGCCGTTGTTGGACGGCATTGCGCTGATGACCTTCGGACCCGCCGCGCCCGCTGGCGCGCTCGACCTGTCGACCGCCAAAAGCGACGCCGACGCGCTCGCCGCGCATGTCGCGGCGAACCCGGTCGATGCCGACGATATCTTCACCATCTGCTGGACCTCGGGCACCACCGGCGTGCCGAAAGGCGTGCCGCGCAGCCACAACCACTGGATCGCGGTCGCCGGCGCGGGGTATGAGGCGATGAAGGTCGGGCCGGGCGATGTGCTGCTCAACCCCTTCCCGCTCATCAATATGGCGAGCATCGGCGGAATCACCATGTGCTGGCTGACCAGTGCGGGGACGATGGTGCTGCACCACCCCTTCGATCCCGCGATCTACCTCAGGCAGATCGCGACCGAGCGGCCGAGCCTGACGATCGCGCCGCCCGCGGTGCTCAACATGCTGCTGCAGAACGAGGCGCTGCTGGCGTCGGTCGACCTCTCCAGCCTGCGCGTCATCGCCTCGGGTTCGGCGCCGCTCGCGCCGGCGATGGTGCGCGGCTTTCAGGAAAAGCTCGGCATCATCATCGTCAACGTCTTCGGATCGAACGAGGGGATGAGCTTCATCACCGGCGAGGGCGACATGCCCGACCCCGACAAGCGCGCGAGCCTGTTCCCGCGCCGCGGCACCTATCAGCGCCCTTATGGCGAGGGCCGCGCGCCCAATATCGAAAGCCGCCTCGTCCCGCCCGGCGGCGGCGATCCGATCGAGGCGGACGGCGTATCGGGCGAATTGCAAATCCGCGGGCCGACGCTGTTCGAGGGTTATCACAACGCGCCTGATCGCACCGCCGAAGCCTTCACCGACGACGGCTGGTTCCGCACCGGCGACCTGTTCGAGATCGCCGAGGGCGGCGACTTCTACCGCTTCGTCGGGCGCTGCAAGGATCTGATCATCCGCGGCGGGGTCAATATCTCGCCCGAAGAGATCGACCAGCTTTTGGGCGGTCACCCGCTACTCGCCGAGGCCTGCACCTTCTCGCTCCCCGACCCGACGATGGGCGAGCGCATCGGGCTCGCCTATGTTCCGCGTGGGCCGGGCGACGTCGGGATCGGCGAGGTCGCCGACTATCTGCGCGGGCACGACCTCGCGGTGTTCAAATTGCCCGAGCGCCTGTTCCGCTTCGACGCGCTGCCGCGGAACGTCACCAACAAGGTGATGCGCAGCGAAGTGCGCGAACGGGCGCTCGCCACTCTCGAAAAGGAAGCCTGACATGGCGAAAGACGTCTTCATCCTCGGCGGCGCGCAGACCGACTTCGCGCGCAACCTCGAACGCGAGGGCGGCGGGCTGTTCGAGCTGTTCCGCGACGTCGCCGAAGCCGCGTTCGTCGCCACCGGCATCGAACCGAAAGAGGTCGAAACCGCGCACGTCGGCAATTTCGTCGGCGAGCTGTTCGCGGGACAAGGTCAGCTCGGCGGCTTCTTCGGCCATGTCCACCCCGACCTCGCCGGCATCCCCGCCTCGCGGCACGAGGCCGCCTGCGCCTCGGGCAGCATCGCAATCCTCGCCGCCGCCGCCGAGATCGAGGCCGAGCGTTACGGCCTCGCGCTCGTGCTCGGCATCGAGTTGATGCGCAACGTCCCCGGCCAGCGCGCCGCCGAATATCTCGGCGCCGCCGCCTGGGCGGGCCGCGAGGCGCAGGAGGCGCGCTACCTGTGGCCCTGGATGTTCGCGCGTGTCGCCGAGGAATATGAGGAACGCTTCGGGCTCGACCGCGCGCATCTACGCGGCATTTCGGCCAATAATTTCGCCAATGCGAAGAAGAACCCCAATTCGCAGACGCGCGGCTGGGCGGTGACCGACGATCATCTCGGCGAGAATGACGAGGTCAATCCGCTGATCGAGGGCAGCTTGCGCAAATCCGATTGCGGGCAGGTCACCGACGGTGCCGCCGCGATCTTCCTCGCCTCGCGTGAGGTGGCCGAAGCCTATGCCAAGCGGCGCGGCATCCCGGTCGAGAGCCTTCCGCGCATCAAAGGCTGGGGCCACGCCACCGCGCCCCTGCTCTATTCGACCAAGGTTCAAGACAGCCGCGGCGGGGACTATGTCTTCCCGAGCGTGCGCAAGGCGATGATGGACGCGCTGCGTCGCGCCGAGATGCCCGATATCTACGCGTGCGACGGGGTCGAAGTTCACGACTGTTTCTCGATCACCGAATATATGGCGATCGACCATTTCGGCATCACCAAACCCGGCGAAAGCTGGCGCGCGGTCGAGGACGGGACGATCGCGCTCGGCGGCAAGCTGCCGGTCAATCCGTCGGGCGGGCTGATCGGCCTCGGGCATCCGGTCGGCGCGACGGGCGTGCGGATGCTGCTCGACGGCTGGCGGCAGGTGACCGGTAACGCGGGCGACTATCAGGTCGAGGGTGCGAAGAATTTCGCGACCTTCAACGTCGGCGGCAGCGCGACGACCGCGGTCAGCTTCGTCGTCGGCGTCTGACGCGTTGCAGGTCTATCTCTATGACGCGGTGCGAACGCCGCGCGGCAAGGCGCGCGACGAGGGCGGACTTGCCGCCCTCAGCCCGCAAGAGCTCGTCCGCCAGCAGGCCGCGGCGCTCGCCGAGCGCTGCGGTGACGTCGCCTGCAACCCCGACGCGCTGATCCTCGGCTGCGTCACGCAGAGCGGCGCGCAAGGCGGCCATATCGCGCTGGTATCGAAACTCCACGCGGGCCTGCCCGATGCTACCGCCGCGCACAGCCTCAACAATTATTGCGCGTCCGGGCTGTCCGCGATCGGCCAGGCGGTCGCCAAGGTCGCGAGCGGTCAGGCCGAAGCCATCCTCGCGGGCGGGGTCGAGTCGATGAGCCGCGCCAAATTCCTGAGCGACCGCGCCGCCTTCTATACCGACCACAGTCTGCCACCGCGTGCGCGCTTCCTGCCGCCGATCCTCGGCGCCGACCGGCTCGCGAACAGCGAAGGCATCACGCGCGCCGAACTCGACGCCGTGGCCCTCGCCTCGCAGCAAAGGGCGGCGGCTGCCGAGACCGACACTGCGCTCCAGCGCTCGCGCATCCCGACCGGCACCTTGACCGGCGAGGAGTGCATCCGTCCGCAAACCAGTGCCGCATCGCTTGCCGCCGCCGCGCCGGCCTTTGGCGGCCTGCAGGACGAGTTCTCCGTCGCGCTCGACGGCGCGCGCTTCGAACCACTCCATGGCATCGCCCACGCCCCGCCGATCTGCGACGGCGCCGGGCTTGCGCTCGTCGGCAGCGAAGGCCTCGGCATCGAACCGCGCGCCCGTGTCCTCGCCTTTGGCGAAAGCGGCGGCGATCCCGCCGCCTCGCTCACCGCCGGATTTTCCGCGATGGACAAGGTACTCGCGCGCGCCGGCATGACACTCGCCGACATGGACCGCATCGAGTTCATGGAGGCCTTCGCCGTCACCATCGCCAAATTCCACCGCGACCGCGACGTCGATCCCGCGCGGGTCAATGTCGGCGGCGGGCATCTCGCCAAGGGCCACCCGATGGGCGCGAGCGGCGCGATCCTCACCTCGACCCTGCTCGACGCGCTCGATGCCGGTGAAGGCCGATACGGCCTGGTCGTGCTGACCGGCGCGATGGGGGTCGGAGCGGCGATGCTGGTCGAGAATATGAGCGCGCACGCAATTTAACATCGTCCAACCGGGCACCGGCTTGCCGATTGCCCGATCTATGTTATCGTTCCCGTACGAATCCAAAAGTTGGTCGGCGGACACGGCCCGTTCACGTTGCCGTGTCGTTTCACCGGTTTCGCGCAAGGATGCTCCGCGTCCTCGAGCGACCAAAAAAATAAGGATCGGAACGGGCATGCAAACTCCAGGCGATTTTGAAATATCGCGGCGCGGCGTCATCGCCGGCGGCGCGGCAACGGTTGCGGCCGCGACCATCGTTCCGGCCGAGCCGGCGGCGGCGCAGACCAAAGCTCCCTCCTCTCCCACCGGCAAGGTCGCGTTCAAGGTGAACGGGACCGCGCATGAGTTGGAGCTCGACACGCGCGTGTCGCTGCTCGACGCGCTGCGCGAACATCTGCATCTGACGGGCACCAAGAAGGGCTGCGATCACGGCCAGTGCGGCGCGTGCACGATCATCGTCGACGGGCGCCGCATCAACAGCTGCCTGACACTCGCGGTGATGCACGACGGCGACGAAATCACCACGATCGAAGGGCTCGGCACCCCCGACAAGATGCACGCGATGCAGCAGGCGTTCGTCGTCCATGACGGCTATCAATGCGGCTATTGCACCCCGGGCCAGATCTGCTCGGCGGTCGCGGTGCTCGATGAAATCAAGGCCGGTGTGCCCAGCCATGTTACCGCCGACCTCACCGCCGCACCCGCAGTCACCAATATGGAGATACGCGAGCGGATGAGCGGCAATATCTGCCGCTGCGGCGCTTACCCCAACATCGTCGCTGCGATCAGCGAAGTGGCAGGAGTGAAGGCATGAAAAGCTTCACCTATGAACGGGTCGACACGCCCGCCGCCGCCACCGCCGCCTTCGCGCGCAACAAGGGCGCGCGCTACATCGCGGGCGGTACCAACCTCCTCGACCTGATGAAGCTCGAGATCGAGACGCCGGGCCATCTGATCGACATCAGCCGCCTCGCGCTCGACAAGATCGAGCCGACGGCCGAAGGCGGGCTGCGCATCGGCGCGATGGTGCGCAACACCGATCTCGCGTCCGACGCGCGCGTCCGGCGCGATTATGGCCTCGTCTCGCGCGCGCTCGTCGCCGGTGCCTCGGGGCAGCTTCGCAACAAGGCGACGATGGGCGGCAACATCCTCCAGCGCACCCGCTGCCCCTATTTTTACGACACCAACCAGCCGTGCAACAAGCGTCAGCCGGGCAGCGGCTGCGCCGCAATCGGCGGCTTCAACCGCATCCTCGCCGTCATCGGCGCCAGCGACGCGTGCATCGCGACGCAGCCGAGCGATGTCGGCGTGGCGCTGCGCGCGCTCGACGCTAACGTCGAGACGGTCGATGCCGCGGGCAAGGCGCGGGTGATCTCCTATGCCGATTTCTATCGCGCGCCGGGCAAGACCCCGCATCTGGAAACGGTGTTGGCGCCCGGCGAACTCATCACTGCGGTGACGCTGCCCAAGCCGATCGGCGGTACGCATATCTATCACAAGGTGCGCGACCGCGCATCCTATGCCTTTGCGCTCATCTCGGTCGGCGCCGTCGTGCAACGGGACGGCACCGGGCGCGTGGCGCTTGGCGGCGTCGCCTACAAGCCGTGGCGGGTCGAGGCGGCCGAAGCCGACCTGCCGCGCGGCGCGAAAGCGGTCACCGCCAAGCTGCTCGCGGGTGCGAAGACGACCCACGAAAATGCCTATAAGCTGACGCTGGTCGAGCGCACGCTCGCCGGCGTGCTGGCGCAAGCGAAAGGCTGAGCCATGAAATTCGACACGCCCGCCACCACCAACCCGATCGACCAGCTCAAGGTGATCGGCAAACCCACCAACCGCATTGAGGGGCCGCTCAAGACGACCGGCACCGCAGCCTATGCCTATGAGCATCAGGATTTCGCAAAAACGCAGGCCTATGGCTATGTCGTTGGGTCGGCGATCGCCAAAGGCGAGATCGCGTCGATGAACCTCGACGAAGCGCGCGCCGCGCCCGGCGTGCTCGCGATCGTCACCGCCGCCAATGCCGGCAAGCTCGGCAAGGGCGACTTCAACAATGCCAAATTGCTCGGCGGCCCCGACATCGAACATTATCATCAGGCGGTTGCACTCGTCGTCGCCGAGACGTTCGAACAGGCGCGCGCCGCCGCGTCGCTCGTCCGCGTCGAATATACGCGCGACAAGGGCGTTTACGATCTGTCCGCGACCGTCGCTGCCGCGGGCAAGGCGCCGCTCCTCTATGGCGCTCCGCCGGAGACAGCGGTCGGTGACTTCGCATCGGCCTTCACGGCCGCTCCGGTGCAGCTCGATGCGCGCTATTCGACGCCCGATCACACCCACGCGATGATGGAACCGCACGCGTCGATCGCGACATGGGAGGGCGACAAGCTGACGCTGTGGACCTCGAACCAGATGATCGCCTGGTCGGTGGGCGACGTCGCCAAGACGCTGGGCCTGCCCAAGGAGAACGTCCGGCTGATCTCCCCCTATATCGGCGGCGGTTTCGGCGGAAAGTTGTATGTTCGCGCCGACGCCATCCTCGCGGCGCTGGGCGCAAGGGCTGCAAAGCGCCCGGTCAAGGTCGCGCTCCACCGCGCGCTGATGATCAACAACACGACCCACCGTCCGGCGACGATCCAGCGTATCCGGCTGGGCGCGACGCCCGACGGCAAGCTGACCGCCATCGGCCACGAAAGCTGGTCGGGCGATATTGCCGGAGTAAAGCCCGAAGGAGCGGTGATGCAGACGCGCCTTCTCTACGCGGGCGCTAACCGCATGACGGCAATGCGGATGACGGCGATGAATTTGGCCGAGGGTAACGACATGCGCGCGCCGGGCGAGGCGCCGGGCCTGATGGCGCTTGAGATTGCAATGGACGAAATGGCGGAGAAGCTTGCGCTAGACCCCGTCCAGTTCCGGATTCTGAACGACACGCAGGTCGATCCCGAAATGCCGAGTCGACCTTTTTCGCAGCGCCAGCTCAACAAATGCCTGCAAATGGGCGCGGAACGATTCGGCTGGGCCAAGCGCGGCAAGCCGGGCGCGACCCGCGACGGCAAATGGCTCGTCGGCATGGGCGTCGCGGCGGCGTTCCGCAACAATCTCAACACCAATTCGGCCGCGCGCGTCCGGCTTTCGAATGCAGGTGTCGTCACGGTCGAAACCGACATGACCGACATCGGCACCGGCAGCTATACGATCATCGCGCAGACCGCGGCGGAAATGATGGGGCTGCCGCTCGACAAGGTCGTGGTGAAGCTCGGCGATTCCAGCTTTCCCGTCTCGGCGGGCTCGGGCGGGCAATGGGGCGCCAACAGCTCGACTGCGGGTGTCTATGCCGCCTGCGCAAAACTCCGCGAGGCGGCAGCGCAGAAACTCGGGCTCAATCCCGCCGACGCGTCGTTCGCTGACGGCAAGGTCAAGGCCGGCCGGCGCAGCTTTGCGCTGAGCGACGCCGCGAAGGATGGCGAACTCGTCGCCGAGGATGGCATCGAATTCGGCAAGCTCGGCGAGGAGAAGCAGCAATCGACCTTCGGTTCGCATTTCGTCGAGGTCGGCGTCGATATCGCGACGGGCGAGATCCGCATCCGCCGCATGCTCGCGGTGTGCGCGGCCGGGCGCATCCTTAACCCCAAGGCGGCACGCAGCCAGGTCATCGGCGGGATGACGATGGGCGCGGGCGCGGCACTGATGGAGGAACTCGCGGTCGACAAGCGCTTCGGCTTTTTCGTCAACCACGACCTCGCCGGTTACGAGGTGCCGGTTCACGCCGACATTCCGTACCAAGAGGTGATCTTCCTCGACGAAACCGACCCGACCACCTCGCCGATGAAGGCGAAGGGCGTCGGCGAACTCGGCATTTGCGGCGTCGCCGCGGCGGTCGCGAACGCAGTCTATAACGCGACCGGCGCACGCGTGCGCAACTATCCGATCACGCTCGACAAGTTCATCGACAAATTGCCGGAGATGACGTGATCGCGATGCGACGCGATCAGCGGGCGGGCAGGTCGCCCGGCCGGTCGATGTCCGCGAGTTGGGCGGCATCGGCAGCAACAAGCACCGCTCCGGCGAGCAAGGCGCGGCCGCCCTGGTCGCCCTCACCCGCCTGCAAGGCGCCGAACAGCGACTGCGCGAACAAGGCAGGCGGCATCGGCGTATCGCCACGCGCCGATGCAACGACCGGCGCCGTGTCGGCATCGAAGCGTGCGAGCAGCGCGTCCAAATGGCCGGTGGTGACGAAGGGCATGTCTGCAAGGCACACCAGCGCGGCCCCCACGTCACCCGCCGCCTCGATGCCGCGCGCAAGCGAGTGCGACAATCCGCGTTCGGGATGCGGATTGACGACGATCTCGAAACCCAGCGCCGCCAGCCGGTTGGCGAGCAGCCCGTCGGCGTTTTGGCACACCGCAATACGGCGGCTGGAGGCGAGTTCGACGATCCGCCGCGCCGCATGCAGCACCAGCGGCTCGCCATCGAGCGGCGCCATCAGCTTGTCATCGCTCCCAAAGCGTTCCGAACGCCCCGCGGCGAGCAGGATCGCAACGACCTTTGCGGCTTCGATCATGGCATCCGTCCCTTCCCTCGCGCCCGACATGGCGCGGCGATGATAGCAAGTTCGCCCGTCGACATATTGCAGTTTCTCGCGGCGCGCGGCGGCGAAGGCCTCGGCACCGTCCTCGTCACGCTCACCGATATCATCGGATCGTCGCCACGCGCGATCGGCGCGCAAATGGCGGTCGCGAGCGACGGCCGCTATCTCGGTTCGCTGTCGGGCGGCTGCGTCGAGGCGGCGATCGTCGCCGAGGCGATGAAGGTGCTCGCCGAGGGCCGCCCCCGGCTGGTGCGTTACGGCGCCGGATCGCCCTATCTCGACATCCGCCTGCCCTGCGGCGGCGGGATCGACCTGCTCTTCACGCCCGATCCCGACGGGCAAGTCATAGCTGGCTTGTTGGCTCATCTCGATCGGCGCGAGGCCGCGACGCTCTGCCTCTCCGGCGATGGCGTAAGCCTCGTCACCGGCGCTGCACATCCGCGATGGCAGGGCGACACGTTCCTCCTGCCCTATGCCCCGCCGCTACGCGTCGTCGCCATCGGCCAGGGCGAAGAGCTGACCGCGCTTGCCAGCCTCGCCCAATCCTTCGGTGCCGAGGCCGAGGCGTGGACCCCAGACCGCCGCGCACTCGCCGATCTCGCGCACTGGAGCCTGCCTGCGACCGAGCTGACGATGCGCAGCGCGCTGCCCGCGATCGCCAGCGACCCATGGACCGCGATCCTGTTCCTTTTCCACGACCGCGACTGGGAGGAGGTGCTGCTCCCCCGCGCGCTCGCCCTTCCCGCCTTCTACATCGGCGCAGTCGGCAGCCGCCGCACGCAGGACAGCCGTATCGAGATGCTGCGCGACGCCGGCGTATCCGCCGCGCTGCTCGGCCGCCTCGAAACCTCGGTGGGCCTTATCCCCGCGACGCGCGATCCCGCGACGCTCGCGCTGTCGATCCTGTCGCAAGTGGCGGAACGCTATCACGCGCTGACCTTTGCCGAACGCGCGGTATCATTTGCCGAGCAGTAACGCGTCGCGCAGCGCGCAAAGCTCGCGCCCAAGTTCGCCCAGCGCCGTCTCGCTCCGCGACCCCGCAAAGATCGACGCCGACAGGCAATAGCCCGGCGCCATCTCGGGCATGGCCGCCGCGACCGTCCAGATCCCGCGATGCGCAAACCCCTGGTCGACCGCGAACGCCTGCTGCGCGGCAAGGCGCACCTGATCGGCATAGTCCGCAAAGCTGAGTTCGGCCTGCCAGCGCACCGCCGCGAAGCGTCGCCCCAGTTCGGCCTCATCGACCTGTCTCTTATACACATCTGACGCTGCCGACGAAGCTAGAAGTGTAG
>CAUUIU010000005.1:0-24465 GCA_963545025.1 uncultured Sphingopyxis sp.
AGATCGCTCAGTGTCTCGTGGGCTCGGAGATGTGTATAAGAGACAGCAACTGGCTCGTCTATATCTATGCGATCTTCACCGACCATGTGCTCGCGGCAAGCCTCGGCTATTATCTGAACCCGCTGATCAATGTGCTCCTTGGCATGATCTTCCTCGGCGAACGGCTGTCGCGCCTGCAGGCACTGGCGGTCGCGATCGCCGGGGTCGGGGTCGCGATCCTGCTCACGGGCGCCCTCGATACGCTGTGGATCAGCCTGACGCTGGCGCTGAGTTTCGGTACCTATGGCCTGATCCGCAAGGTGGTGCCGGTGGGATCGCTGCCGGGGCTGGCGATCGAAACGACGCTGCTGCTGCCGCTGTCGATCGCTGGCGCCGCCTATTATATCTGGCTCGGCGACGGGCGCGGTTTCGGGTCGTCGGCCGGGATCAGCTGGCTGCTCGCAGCGGGCGGTGTCGTCACCGCCGTGCCGCTGCTGCTGTTCGCGACTGCGGCACGGCGGATGAGCTATGCGGCGCTCGGCTTCGTCCAATATCTCGCGCCGAGCATCGCCTTCCTGCTCAGCCTGTTCGTCTTCCACGAACCGCTCAAGCCCGCGCAGCTCGTCTGCTTCCTGCTGATCTGGCTCAGCATCGCGGTGTTCAGTTTCGACATGTGGCGCAAGATGCGCGCCGAGCGGATGATGCCGGCGGCCTAGACCAGCTTCCAGCCGAGCGTCTCGCCGGCGTGGAAGGGGACGACTTCGCCGATCTTGTCCGGAACGACAGTTTCGCCGCGTTCGAGCGTGATCGTTCCCTCATTGAGTGGCAGGCCGTAGAAATTCGGGCCATGTTCGCTCGCAAAGCCTTCGAACTTGTCGAGCGCGCCTTCCTCGTCGAACACCTGGATGTAGGATTCGAGCGCATAGGGCGCGTTGAAAATCCCCGCGCAGCCGCAGGCGGCTTCCTTGGTGTGCACGGCGTGCGGAGCGCTGTCGGTTCCGAGGAAGAATTTGGGCGAGCCCGAAACTGCCGCGGCGCGGACGGCAAGACGATGCGCCTCGCGCTTGGCGACGGGCAGGCAATAGGCATGCGGACGGATACCGCCGACGAGCATCGCATTGCGGTTGATGTGAAGGTGCTGCGGCGTGATCGTCGCGGCGACGTTTGCGGGCACGGCCTTCACGAAATCGACGGCTTCGGATGTCGTGATATGCTCGAAGACGATCTTGAGCGTCGGGAGGTCGCGAACGAGGCCCGCGAGGGTGCGTTCGATGAATACGGCTTCGCGGTCGAAGATATCGACGTCATGGTCGGTGACCTCGCCATGGATGAGCAGCGGCATGCCGATCCTGGCCATGCGTTCGAGCACGGGCATGATCTTCGCGATGTCGGTGACGCCGTGTGCGCTGCCCGTGGTCGCGTGGGCGGGATAGAGCTTCGCGGCGGTGAACACGCCTGTCGCATGGCCGCGCGCCATTTCGTCGGCGTCGCTGTGGTCGGTGAGGTAGGCCACGATCAGCGGAGTGAAATCGATCCCGGCGGGCACCGCGGCCTTGATGCGGTCGCGGTACGCCGCGCCTTCCTCGGCGGTGGTCACGGGGGGCGAGAGGTTGGGCATGATGATCGCGCGCGCAAACTGGCGCGCGGTATATTGCGCGACGTGGGTCAGCATCGCGCCGTCGCGAAGATGGACGTGCCAGTCGTCGGGGCGGCGGATGGTCAGGCGGTCGGTCATCGGGCTCTCACGGAAATGGAAGCTTGGTTTTGGCTGGGGCGTCCCTAGATTATCGCCATGGCCAATACCACCCTGATCAACCGCGCCCTCATCCGTCTGTCGGGAGAGGATGTTCGCGGCTTCCTGCAGGGTCTCGTCACCAATGACACGTTGGGCAATCTGCCCGTGTGGGCGGCGTTGCTGACGGCGCAGGGCAAGGCGCTGTTCGATTTCCTGATCTGGGGCGACGGCGACGATGTGCTGATCGATTGCGAGCGCGATGCCGCGGGCGATCTGGCGAAACGGCTGACGCTCTATCGGCTGCGCCGAGCGATCATGATCGCGCGCGAACCCGATCTGTGCGTGCATTGGGCGCCGGAAGGCGACCTTGGCGTCCGGGACCCCCGACTGCCGGCACTGGGGCAGCGTTGGCTGGCCCCTGCGGATGGCGAGGCGGGCGCCGATGCGGCCTGGAAGGCGCACCGGCTGGCGCTCGGCGTTGCCGAGGGACGCGCAGAGCTAGGCGACGGCACGACGCTGTGGCTCGAATGCAATGCCGCCGAGCTGAACGGCGTCAGCTTCACCAAGGGCTGCTACGTCGGGCAGGAAAATACCGCGCGGATGAACTGGCGGCAGAAAGTGAACCGGCGGATTGTCGTGATGCCGATCGCCGAAGCCGACGCGAAGCGGCAGGTGATTGCCTATCCCGAGCTAGGCTGGTCGGTCGAGCATCGGCGCGTCGAGACGATCGAGGCGGTGACGGCGCCGGGGTGGATGCGCGAGGGGCTGGCCGCCGGTTCATGACAGGTGCAGCCGGACCTGCTATGGTTCCGGCCATGCGCGCTCTCCTGATTTCGATGGCGCTAGTCGCCATATCCGCGATCCCTGCGGCCGCCACGGCCCCGGCGTCGTTGCTCCCGACCGGGCCCGAAGCCCCGTCATCGCCATCGCGGCTCGCGCCGCTGGCAGCGGACTCGCCTTGGGCGCCGCGTTTTGCGGCGGCGGCGGACGAGCTGGCCGCAGCGCTGAGGTCGCGCGATGAGGCGCGGTGGGCACCGCTCCTCGGCGGGCAGTGGCTGAGCCCGGCTGAGCGCGAGCGGGTGGCGGCGATGTTGCGCGATGCCGAGAGCCCCTTCCTTCATGCGCTCTTCTCCAAGGGTTTCACCTACCGCGCTATCCTCGGTTGGAGCCCGCCCGCGTCGCTCGATGCGGCCGAGCGCGCGGCGATCGAAGCAGGGCAGGAGGCTGAGGCCGTTGTCTGCTGGTCATCGGGCGGCGGCAGTGACCGGCCGTGGCCGACGACGGCGCGCGAGGCCGACAATAGCACAGAGCGCCCCTATGCCTGCGCGCGCATCGCTTACAGCATTCGGGGCGGTCAGCCGGCGTGGCGCGCCTTCATCGAAGCGCCCGCCGCTTAACCATTCTCATACCCTGATCTGCGACAAGCGCGTTCATGTTGGGGCGATATCTTGGATTGGCCGTCATCCTCGCGGTCGGATCGGTCGGCATGGCGAGCGTCGCCAGCCGGACGAAGGACCGCGACGCGGCCGAAGTCGCGACGGTAAAATCCAAGGACGACGGCGGTTGGAGCGAGCGCGGCGGGGGCGGATGGTCGTCGGCATCGTCGAACGAGGGCCCGTCTGGCGAAGTCCGTCTGGGCCGCGCGCCCGATTCGCATTTCTATGCCGATGCCGATGTCGACGGCAGAAATATCCGGATGATGGTTGATAGCGGCGCGTCGATCGTCGCGCTGACCCGCCGCGATGCCGAGGCGATCGGGATCGATGTCGACCGCCTGCCGATCGCGGGCAGCGCCAATACCGCCGGCGGCGTCGTGCCGATGCGCCCGGTAATGCTCGACAGCATCGACATCGACGGGGTCGAGGTGCGCGGTGTGCAGGCGGCGGTCATCGACGCCGACATGGGCGTCTCGTTGCTCGGGCAAAGCTATCTCGCGAAGCTCGAGTCGGTAAAGGTCGAAGGCGACACGATGACGCTGCGCTGACGCGTTCGCTTTGATGTGATATAATGCTGTAGCTGGACGAAGGCCCGGTAAGGTGCGGGGAACCCTGGGGGCGAGCTGGTCCTGCACTCCAGCTTCAAATAACACCCAATGCTCATTGAGCGGTATTTGATGGTACAGCCAAGTTTTGGCCGTCCTCGCGACTTGCCAAATCCCGGCGTTTTCCCCACATCGGGGCGCATGAACGCTCCCAATCCGCCGCTTCGGGCTGCCATCGTCCCCGTCACCGCCTTTCAGCAGAACTGCACCCTCCTATGGTGCACCGAGACGAACAAGGCGGCGTTCGTCGATCCCGGCGGCGATCTCGACAAGCTGAAGGAAGCCGTCCGTCAGACCGGGGTCGAGGTCGAGAAGATCCTCGTCACCCATGGCCATATGGACCATTGCGGGCAGGCGGGCATGCTCGCCAAGGAACTGGGCGTACCGATCGAGGGGCCGCACGAGGACGACCGCTTCTGGATCGAACAATTTGCCGAGGATGGCGCGCGCTTCGGCATGGTCGGCGAGACGTTCGAGCCCGACCGCTGGCTGGTCGATGGCGACAAGGTCACCGTCGGCAACCTCAGCCTCGACGTGATACACTGTCCCGGCCACACGCCCGGCCACGTCGTGTTCCATCATCCCGAATCGAAGCTGGCGATCGTCGGCGACGTGATCTTCCAGGGATCGATCGGCCGCACCGACTTTCCGCGCGGCAACCACCAGCAATTGCTCGATTCGATCACGCTGAAGCTGTGGCCGCTTGGCGGCGACACGATTTTCTTGCCCGGGCACGGCCCACACAGCAGCTTTGCGCAGGAGCGGCGCACCAACCCCTATGTCGGGGACGCGGTGGTCGGCGGCGGGGCGGCTACTTCGGAGCGGCGACCACGGTTTCTGTAACGTCGGTCGCCGTGATGCTGACCGGCGTCAGATAAACGACGCCGAGCGCGGTGATCGCGAGGCCGAGCTGGGTGAGCATCGTGATGACCGTGCCGGTCAGCCGTGCGCCGCGCAGGCCGTCCATGCCGAGTGCGTGCGCGACACGGCCGACAAGGTAGAGTGCGCCCGCTGCCCATAGCCACAGCGAGGAACCGAGGCCCAATTCGACGAGCGCGAGCAGGACCAGCACGAAGCCGGTATTCTCGATATAATTGCTGTGCGCCCGCATGCGGCGGATCAGCGGCTCGCTGCCGCCGTCGCCGACATAAACCTTTTCCTGTGTCCGCACGCGTCCGACGCGCACCGTGAGCCACAGATTGAGCAGCGCGGCGCCTGCGGCGATCGTCAGGCTGATCGGCAACATGATCATATGCTTCCCCCCTTGTTGGCCGGCGCTTGTCTATTGGCGCGGCGCGGGGACGTGTGGCATTCCGCGGCGCAGTGGGCAAGCGCGCGTCGATAACGATGCACAGGGCTTGCCTTTGCGGGCAAAAACGCTATAGCCCCGCCCGATCCGGCACCCGACACCGACTGGCGTTGAGGCACCCTCCGGCAGAAGATTTCTTGTCATTTAACAGACAGGAACGGGCTTCGGCACGGCGGGCGGGCCAGTTATTCCGGCAACGGGGTGACAAATCCGGGTTTGCCGATTCGTATAAACATTTGATAATGCAGGAAATATCATGGCCGTCCCCAAGCGAAAAACTTCGCCCTCGAAGCGTGGCATGCGTCGTAGCCACGACAGCCTGAAGGTCGAAGCCTTTCAGGAATGCCCCAACTGCGGCGAACTGAAGCGCCCGCACAACCTCTGCAACGCATGTGGCCATTACAACGGCCGCGAAGTGGTCGTCAGCGCTTAATCATTAGCCGGAGGGCAGCTGGATGGCACTGACACCGCGAATCGCAATCGATGCGATGGGCGGTGACGTCGGCGTGCGCATGATGCTCGCCGGCGCCGCCATGGCGCGCCACCGGCACGATGGCCTGCGCTTCATCCTCGTCGGCGACGAGGTGCAGATCAAGGCCGCGCTCGAAAACCACCCGAATCTGCGCGCCGCGTCGGACATCATCCACACCGACGGTGTGGTGACCGGCGAGGACAAGCCGAGCCAGGCGATCCGCAAGGCGAAGAGCACCTCGATGGGACTCGCGATCGACGCGGTGAAGCGCGGCGACGCCGGCGGCGCCGTCTCGGCGGGCAACACCGGCGCTCTGATGGCGATGGCGAAGCTGGCGCTGCGCACGATGCCGGGGATCGACCGGCCGGCGCTCGCGGCGCTGCTGCCGACGCTCGGCGACAATGACGTCGTCATGCTCGACCTTGGCGCCAATACCGATTGCGACGCCAATAATCTGACCCAGTTCGCGGTGATGGGCGCCGCCTATGCGCGCACCGCGATGGGCCTTGAGCGCCCGCGCGTCGCGCTGCTCAACATCGGCACCGAGGAGCTCAAGGGCACCGACGAGATTCGCGACGCCGCGGCGCTGCTGCGCGGGGCGAAGGGGCTGCCGATGGAATTCACCGGCTTCATCGAAGGCGACAAATTGTCGCGCGGCGATGTCGACGTCATCGTCCACGACGGTTTTTCGGGCAATATTGCCTTGAAGACGATCGAGGGAACGGCGCGCTTCGTCACCGACCTGCTGCGCCGTGCCTTCACCAGTTCAGTGCGCTCGAAGATCGGTTTCCTGATCTCGCGCCCCGCGACTGAATTGCTCAAGCATCATCTCGATCCGAACAATCACAATGGTGCGGTGTTTCTCGGCCTGAACGGCGTGGTGCTCAAGAGCCACGGCAGTGCCGATGCCAAGGGCGTGGCGAATTGCGTGCATCTGTGCGCCGAACTCATCGAAAAGGACATTACGCGTCAGGTGACCGAGGATCTCGCGAATTTTCGCAGCGGCCACGCGGCATGACGCGCCGCGCTGTTCTGGCCGGCACCGGCTCGGCCTTGCCGCGCACCCGCGTTTCGAACGCCGAACTCGCGGAGCGCGTCGACACCAGCGACGAATGGATCGTCGAGCGCACCGGCATCCGTTTCCGCCATATCGCCGAACCCGACGAGACGACCGCGACGCTCGGCGCCGATGCTGCGAAGCAGGCGCTGGCGGCGGCGGGGCTTGAGCCGTCGGATATCGGCCTGATCATCGTCGCCACCGCGACCCCCGACAACACTTTCCCGGCCAGCGCGACCAAGGTCCAGGCGATCCTCGGTGCGCCCGACTGTATCGCGTTCGACGTCGCCGCGGTCTGCTCGGGTTTCCTCTATGCCGTCTCGGTCGCCGATTCGATGCTCCGCACCGGTGCCGCGAAACATGCGCTCGTCATCGGCAGCGAAACCTTCAGCCGGATCCTCGACTGGGAAGATCGCACGACCTGCGTCCTCTTCGGCGACGGCGCGGGTGCCGTCGTTTTGTCGGCCGAGGATGTCGACGACGACCGCGGCATCCTCGCGACGCGGCTCCACGCCGAGGGCAAATATTCGGACATGCTTTACGTCGACGGCGGTCCCTCGACCACGGGCACCGTCGGTCATGTCCGCATGCACGGCCGCGAAGTGTTCCGCCATGCCGTCACCAATCTCGCGAGCGTGCTTGGCGAAGTGATGGAAGATGTGGGACTTTCGGCCGCCGACATCGACTGGGTCGTCCCGCATCAGGCGAACAAGCGCATCATCGACGCCACTGCGAAAAAGCTGGGTTTGCCCGCCGAGCGCGTCGTTCTGACGGTCGATCAACACGCCAACACGTCGGCCGCTTCGGTCCCGCTCGCGCTCGATCTGGCGGTGCGCGACGGGCGGATCAAGCGCGGCGATCTGGTCGTGCTCGAGGCGATGGGCGGCGGTTTCACCTGGGGTGCGGCGGTCCTGCGCGTCTAAAGTTACGGCACCGGCCCACTCTTCCACGCCGGTCCACAATTTCGTCGCGTCAACTTCTCGGGCCATCCTTTTCAGATTGGCGGATTAATTCGCTTTTGTTACATATGGCTTCGGGACTCGTGATGGTGGGGGCCTTCCGAGAGCCTTTTTATGCAATCGCCTTATGGGGGGAAGGAACCGTCATGACCGCAGGAACACTTACGCGCGCCGATATCGCCGCGCGGATCAACCAGCAGATCGGCCTGTCGCGTAATGAATCGGCCACGATCGTCGAATCGATCCTGGATCACATGTCCGACGCGTTGGCGGGCGGGCAGAATGTGAAGATTTCGGGCTTCGGGACCTTCGTGCTGCGCGACAAGGCGCAGCGGATCGGGCGCAATCCCAAGACTGGCATCGAGGTGCCGATCCTGCCGCGACGGGTGATGACCTTTCGCGCCAGCCAGACGATGCGTGCCCGCGTCGCCGGCAAATAGGCCGGATTTCGGCAATGCCGGATTTCGACATGTCCGATGACGGCGGCAAAGCGTCGGGCGCGATGCTCGCGATCGGCGAACTTGCCGTCCGCATCGGGGTGCCGACGCATGTGCTGCGCTATTGGGAAACCCGCTTTCCGCAGCTGAAGCCGCTTCAGCGCTCGGGCCGCCGCCGCTATTACCGCGCGGAGGATGTCGCGCTGGCCGAGCGCATCCACCATCTGCTGCACGTGCAGGGTTTCACCGTCGAAGGTGCGCGCAAGGCGCTGTCGGAGCCGAATGGGGCGGGGCGGTCAGCGCCGGCCCCGCGCGTCGCGGCGCCTGCTGCTCCCGCGTCCCACGGGATTCCGGTCGAAGCGCTGGTTGCGCTGCGCCAGCGGCTCGCGGCGGCGCTCCGCTGAACGCCTAGTCGTCGTCCATCGCCGGCGCGAGCGCCGGGTCGAGATCGCGCGGGCGAATGAAGGCGACGAAGCGCGCCATATTCACATCCAGATCGTGCCAGTCGGCAATGTCGAGTTCGAGCCGCGCAAGCGCCGAGGTCGGCAGCTTCTCCTCGACCTTCGCGCGCAATTCGTCGTCCGGCGATTCAGGGACGAGCATCAGGATCAGGTCTTCCAGCCCCGGATTATGTCCCGAAATCAGCAGATGGTCGGCGTTGCGGCCGGTATCGCGGATCGCGTCGATCAGCGTCGCGGCCGACGCGAGATAGATGCGCCGGTCCCAATGCGGTTCGAGACGGTCGAGGTCGGCAGCGGGCTGGAAGATGTCGAGCGTGTCGGTGACGCGCACCGCGGGCGAGGCGATGATGCGGTCGACGGGCAGCTTCTGCCGCTTCAGCCACTGTCCGATCAGTTCGGCACCGCGCGCGCCGCGCTTGTTGATCGGCCGGTCGAAATCGCGCTCGACCTGGACGTCCCAACCCGATTTTGCGTGGCGCAGGATGGTCAAAGTCTTCAAAATCGCTCCCCGTATCCCCGTGTTGCCGCGTCTTGTGCCGCAATCTTATGACGGTGAAAAGGCGGGATATGCGCTTTTTCGGTGTTCGACATTCGCGTCGGCGACATGATTGACCACCTCGTCGAGCGGCAGGCGGCGGATCGGCGTGCCTTCGGGAAAGGCGCTGAGCAGCCGCGAGGGGAAGCTGGGCGAGAGCATCACGAACTGGCCGAAATCGTCGGCGCGCCGGATCAGGCGGCCGAACGCCTGGCCGATCCGCGCGCGGATGACGCTATCGTCATAAGCGCTACCCCCCTGCGCGGCGCGGCGCGCGGCGTGCAGGATCGTCGGACGCGGCCAGGGCACGCCCTCCATGACGACGAGGCGCAGCGAATCGCCGGGGACGTCGACGCCATCGCGCAAAGCATCGGTGCCGAGCAACGAGGCGTGCGGATCGGCGCGGAAGATGTCGACGAGCGTGCCGGTGTCGAGCGGGTCGACATGCTGGGCATAGAGCGGCAGCCCGGCGCGCGCGAGGCGGTCGGCGATGCGCGCATGGACGATACGCAGACGCCGGATCGCGCTGAACAGGCCGAGCGCGCCGCCGCCCGACGCTTCGATCAACCGGCTGTAAGCGCCGGCGAGGGCAGGCAAGTCGCCACGCGGGATATCCGTGACGATGAGCACCTCCGACTGGCGCGCATAGTCGAACGGGCTGGGCACGGCGAAATGTCGGACCCCGCTGTCCATATGTCGCGCGCCGGTGCGGATATCGGCGTCGGTCCAGCCCCCACTCCCATGAGCGCCGCTCCTTAGCGTCGCGGACGTCACGAGCACGCCCTGCGCGGGGCGATAGACGACCTCGGCGATTGGCCGCGCCGGGTCGAGCCAGTGACGGTGGAGCCCGCAGTCGAATTCGCGCCCGTCGTAGCGGTCGACCGCGAGCCAGTCGACGAAATCGGGGTCGGCGGGGCCGCCGACGCGCCCGAGCAGCGACAGCCAGCCGCCGAGCGTATCGACGCGCGTGCCGAGGCTGTTCCGCGCGCCGTCGACGCGCGCTCGCGCTTGCCCGTCGAGCCAGTCTGGTGGCTCTTCGACGAGCGCGTCGAGCCGCTTGCCGAGCGCCATCAGCGGGCGCAGCAGCGCCTCGATCGCGTCGCTTGCGTTTGCAGCGGCGGTGACCAGTTCGGGATCTGGGTCGGCAAGCTCGGTTTCGAGGCCATAGCCGCTGTCGGGGCCGCGCGCGTCGATACCGCGCGCATAGACCATGGCGCGCACCGCGACGAGCAGCCGCTCGATCGCGCCCCACGGGTCATTTTCCGAAAGTCTTGCCAGCCAGCCGTCGCCGGGCAGTTCGCCCGCGGCGTGGATCGCTGCCTGGATCGCCTTGTCCCCCGCCTCGTCATAGCTCGCGACATCGGCCAGCCGCGCGGCAAGGCCGCGCCTTCGCCCGCGCGACTTGCCTTCGGGACCGAGTACCCAGCGGCGGATTTCGACCGCTTCCTGCCCGGTGAGCGCCGCCGCAAACATCGAGTCGGCGGCGTCCCACAGATGATGGCCCTCGTCGAAGATCAGCCGCGTTGCGGGCGCGCCGCCGTCGCGGGGGCGCGCCGCCTGTACCATCGTCAACGCGTGGTTGGCGATGACGATATCGGCCTGCGTCGCCGCGCGCGCCGAGCGTTCGATGAAGCATTTGCGGAAATGCGGGCAGCCCGCATAGATGCATTCGCCGCGCCGATCGGTGAGCGCTGTCGTCCCGTTGCGGCGGAACAGGGCAGGCAGCCAGCCGGGCAGGTCGCCGCCGACCATGTCGCCGTCGCGGCTATAGGCCGCCCAGCGTGCCACCAATTGCGCGAGAGTCGCGGCGCGGCCCGAAAAGCCGCCCTGCAAGGCATCTTCGAGATTGAGCAGGCACAGGTAATTTTCGCGGCCCTTGCGCACGACGACCTTTTCGCGGTGCGTCGCAGCGTCAGGGTAGAGCTTCTCGGTTTCGCGCGACAATTGCCGCTGCAGCGCCTTGGTGAAGGTCGAAATGCACACGACGCCTGCCGACTGGTCGATCCACTGCTTGGCGGGGGCGAGATAGCCGAGCGTCTTGCCGATCCCGGTTCCGGCCTCGGCAACGAGCATCTGCGGCGCATCCTTGCGCTCGCGCGGCTCGAAGATCGCGGCAGTCGCGCGCGCATAGTCCTGCTGACCCGGCCGCCGCTCGGCGCCGTCGCCGGTCAGCCGGTCGAGCCGCGCGGCGATATCGTCGGGGTTGATCGTCACCTGGCGCGGCTGTGGGCGCGGCGGTGCTTCCTCCCATTCGGGCAGGCGCGCGAACAGCCAGCGGTCGTCCTTGTCGGGCGGGCCGAGGCGCGGCTGGATCAGCGAGGCCCAGGGCCAGCGCTGGCGCGACAGCGCCTGCAGGCCGTGCCACGCGCCCTCGCGCTCGGGCCAGTCGGGATCGTCGATGCAATCGAGCATCGCGGCCGCGGCCTTGGGCAGGAAGGCCGCGATATCTTCCTCGGCCTTGGGCGGCGTGAGGTTCAGCGCGGCGGCCAGCCCCGCGGGCGTCGGTACGGCGAAGCGGGCGGGGTAGAGGAAAGCGAAGAGTTCGAGCAGGTCGAGCCCCGACAGTTCGGGATAGCCGAGCCGGTCGCCGGCCAGCGTCGCGCCGAGCAGGATATGCGGCGTCGCCGCGACCGCCGCGATCGCCTCACCACGCCCGACACGCTGCACGCGCCCGTCGGCGGCGGCAAGCCAGATACCGACGTGACTCGCATGGATCGCGGGCAGGGAAGAGACGTCGGGCGCCATAGCCCCTGACTAGGGACAAAAGGCGAACGCGGCAAGGTGGCCGCGACGATCGGATCAGGAAAGTCCGCGGCGTCCGAAGATAGGCGCACGCTGGCTCAGGAAGATCGGCGCGGCATCCGTGGCGACGCTTTGCGCTCGCTTCAGCGCCTTGTAGAGCGCGCCGTGGGTCAGCTCATAGGGGAAGCGGATGCCCATGCGGTCATGTTCCGACCACATCACGACGGCGTAAGTGACTTCGCCCGCATAATGGACTTCGCAGCGCGAGCGTGCCGGCATGCTCACCCCTTCGACCCGCGCGCCGCCTTCCGAAAGGTCGGTGATCTGGCCGTCGACGAAATTGAGCACGCCGTTGACCATGACGTCGATCGAAACCGGGGTGCGCTTGTGGCCGCGCGATACGGGGGTGCGAAAATTGTCCATGCGCAAAGGCTACGCCGACATGGTAAATTTTCCGGTAACGATGTTCGCACTGGCGCGGCAGACGGGTGCCATGTTGCAAGCAACGGCCGACAATGTTCTACCGGGATCATGGTCCGCCCGATCATCCTCTATGGCATTGCGCTCGCGATGGCGGCGTTCCTGCTCGAGTGGCTGAACTACAAACATGCGGTGCATCGCTGGTCGACCGAATTCTACATCGTCTGCATCGCGGTGGTTTTTGTGTTGCTCGGAATCTGGGTCGGCAACCGCCTGACCGCCAAGCCGCGCCAGCCTTTTGTGCGCAATGATGCGGCGATTGCAGCGCTTGGCATCAGCGCGCGCGAGTGCGAAGTGCTCGAGATGCTGGCGGCCGGGCACGCGAACAAAGTGATCGCGCGCCGGCTCGATATCTCACCGAACACCGTGAAAACGCACATCGCGCGGATATACGAAAAGCTGACGGTCGCCAGCCGGACGCAGGCGGTGCAAAAGGCGCGGACGCTCGACATACTGCCGTAAAATCGGGCGATAACAGCCAAATCACCCGTTTGGGCGATGGATTTCGCCCGTTGTTCCTGTCCTCCTCGCATGGCATTCCATTCACAAGGGGAGACTTAATATGGGCAGGATCATTGCAGTTTACGGCGCCATTTCGGGCGTCATCGTCCTGATCGGCATGTCGATAAGCATGGCCTTCGTCGCCGATCACGGCACGATGGGCATGGTCGCCGGCTATCTTTCGATGCTGGTCGCGCTGCTCTTCGTCTTTGTCGGGGTGAAGCGTTATCGCGACGTCAATCTGGGCGGGATCATCACTTTCTGGAAGGCGCTTGGCGTCGGCATCGGCATCGGCCTCGTCGCGTCGCTCTTCTACATCCTCGGCTGGGAGGTCTATATGTGGCAGACCGGCGGAACCTTCATGGCCGACTATGTCGCCCAGACCGTCAAGGATATGCGCGCCGCCGGCAAATCGGCCGCCGAGATTGCGAGTTTCTCCGCCGAGATGAAGGCGATGGCGGAGCAGTACAAGAACCCGCTGTTCCGCATGGCGCTGACGCTGACCGAGATATTCCCGGTCGCGCTGATCGTGTCGATCGTGTCGGCGGCGCTGTTGCGCCGGAGCGGCTTCATGCCCGCGACGCAACCGCGGGGCTGAAAAGAGACCGGCAGGTCGGCAGGGCAAGGGCGAATTAACGGCTTTCCTACATTGCACCGGCATGCTTCAGGGTGCCAGATGCCACAGATCGCTGCCTGTCTCGCTAAAGCGACAAAGGAGACAAGTAGGATGCGTACGTCCGTATCCTTTGTCTCCTTAAGGCCGACCGACGGAAGTGTTGTTAGTGATTCACGAGTGAAGTTGCGCAGTTTTCTGCGCTTCTTTCCATCGGCGCTTCTTGTCGCTATGGGGCGCAGCTATGACTGACTTGCACCTTCACCCTTCGCTGCGCGAGCCCGCGCAAACGTCCAAGGCCTGGCCGTTCGAGGAAGCGCGCAAGCTGGTCAAACGCTATCCGGATGGCAAGCCGGGCGGCGAAGCGATACTGTTCGAGACCGGCTATGGTCCCTCGGGCTTGCCGCATATCGGCACCTTCAACGAAGTGCTGCGCACGACGATGGTCCGCCGCGCCTATGAGGCGTTGACCGGCGGCGCGCCGACGCGCCTCGTCGCGTTCAGCGACGACATGGATGGGCTGCGCAAGGTTCCCGACAATGTGCCGAACGGCGACATGCTGCGCGAATATCTGGGCAAGCCGCTGACCGCGATCCCCGATCCGTTCGGTAAGTTCGAAAGTTTCGCGCATCATAACAATGCGATGCTGCGCGAGTTTCTCGACCGGTTCGGCTTTGAATATGAATTCGTCAGCTCGACCGAGCGCTACAAGTCGGGCGCGTTCGACGACGCGCTGCGAAATGTCCTCCGCCACAATCAGGACATCCTCGACATCATGCTGCCGACGCTGCGTGCCGAGCGCGCGGCGACCTATTCGCCTATCCTGCCGGTCAGCCCGAAGTCGGGCATCGTGCTGCAGGTGCCGGTGACCGTCGTCGATGCCGACGCGGGCCTAGTGTCGTTCGAGGATGAGGGCGAGACGATCACCCACTCGATCCTCGGTGGCGGCGCGAAGCTGCAGTGGAAGGTCGACTGGGCGATGCGCTGGGTCGCATTGGGTGTCGATTATGAGATGTATGGCAAGGATTTGACCGACAGCGGCACCCAGTCGGGCAAGATCGCCAAGGCGCTCGGCGGGCGCAAGCCCGAGGGGCTGATCTACGAAATGTTCCTCGACGAAAAGGGCGAGAAGATTTCGAAGTCGAAGGGCAACGGCCTCAGCCTCGAGCAGTGGCTCGACTATGGCAGCGAGGAAAGCCTGGCCTTTTTTGCATATCGCGAGCCCAAGGCGGCGAAGCAGCTGCACATCGGGGTGATTCCGAAGGCGGTCGACGAATATCTGCAGATGCGCGGGAATTACGCGGCGCAGGAACCCGACAAGAAGCTCGGCAACCCGGTGCACCACGTCCATGCCGCGCGCGGCGAGGACATGCCCAGCACCGAACTGCCGGTGACTTTCGGGCTGCTGCTCAATCTCGTGGGTGTCATGGGCGCCGATGCGTCGAAGGACCAGATCTGGCGCTACCTCGGCCAATATGTCGACGGCGCGAGCGCGGCGACCTATCCCGAGCTCGACCGGCTGATCGACAACGCGATGGCGTATAACCGCGACTATGTCGCGCCGACGCTCAATCGCCGCAAGCCGCAGGGCGGCGAGGGCGCGGCGCTGAAGGCACTCGACGACAAGCTCGCGGCGCTGCCCGCCGATGCCGGTGCCGACGATATCCAGAACATCGTCTACGAGATCGGCAAGAACGAGGCCTATGGCTTTGAAAACCTGCGCGATTGGTTCAAGGCGCTTTACGAGACCCTGCTCGGGTCGAGCGCGGGGCCGCGCATGGGCAGCTTTATCGCGCTGTTCGGCATCGACAACACGCGACGGCTGATTGCGGAAGCACTGGGCTGAGGAGGACGGCATGGCGGGTTACGAGCTGGCGCAGATCAACATCGGGCGCTTTCGCCTGCCACCCGATCATATCGGCAACCGCGATTTCATGGACGCGCTCGACCATGTGAATGCCGCCGCCGAGGCGGCCGACGGCTTCGTCTGGCGGCTGACGGGCGAGGGCAATAATGCGACCGATGTGCCGGTTACCGACGACCCGCACCTGATCGCGAACATGTCGGTGTGGCGCGATATCGATGCGCTCGCGGCCTATGTCTATCGCACCCCCGACCATCTGACGATCATGAAGCGGCGCAAGGAGTGGTTCGAGCATATGGCCCTCTATCAAGCGCTGTGGTGGGTGCCCGCGGGGCATCGCCCGACGGTTGCGGAGGGGATGGAACGGATCGCGATGATCGAGGCGAACGGGCCGACGGGCGAGGCCTTCACCTTCAAGCAGCCGTTCGCGGCGCCTGACGGCACCCCGGCGCTGCCGGTGCAGGACGAATGCGCATGAGCGATATCATCGACATTTTCACGACCGGCGGGACGATCGACAAGGTCTATTTCGACGCGCTGTCCGAATATCAGGTGGGGCCGACGGCACTGCCCGACCTGCTGCGCGAGAATAATGTCCATATCCCGCACCGCGTGACGCAGCTGATGCGCAAGGACAGCCTCGAGCTCGACGATTCCGATCGCGAAAAGATTCGCGGTGCCGTCGCGGCCAGCGACGCCTCGCGCATCCTCGTCACCCATGGGACCGACACGATGCCGGTGACAGGGCGCGTGCTCGCGGGAATTGCGGGCAAGACGATCGTGATGACCGGGGCGATGCAGCCCGCGTCGGTGCGCGCGAGCGACGCCGAATTCAACGTCGGCTTCGCGCTCGCGGCGGTGCAGACGCTGCCGCCCGGCGTCTATATCGCGATGAACGGGATGATCTTTGATCCTGCGACGACGGTAAAGGACCGCGCCGGCGCGCGCTTCGTGCAGGAAGGCTGATCAGCCTTTGGCGGTGACCTGCCGCAGCACGGCGGCGTAGCCCGGTGCAATGGTCATCGAATCATGCTTGCCCGCGCGGCCGAGAGCAGCATGCACCTGCGGCAGGCGATAGCAGGGCACCCCCATGAACAGATGGTGCTCGGCGTGATAATTCACCCAATATGGAGCGACCGTCGCACGCGCCAGCCAGCCGGCGTGGGTGGTTCGGGCATGGGTGAAGGGATCCTCGCTTCCCGTCGTCGTGCACGCATGTTCGGCGATGTTGCGGATGCGCAGATAGAGCTGGAACGTCGTCGCCAGCCCGGCGAGCCAGAGCAGATAGGGCGTCCAGCCATAGAGCGCGAGCGACAGCGCGAGAAGTGCCGCCTGCACGATCAGGAAGCGGCCGACCGCGCGCGCCACCGCCATAGCGCCGGCGACATCGACCGTCGGTGACGTCATGCCGTCGTCGGACTGCTTGTTGAACGGCGTGCCCGCCTTGGTGCTCGCGCGTCCCTTGTCGGCCTTTTCACCGCGCAGCATCGCCTTCAGCCCGGCCATCGCGAATCCGAACTGCGCGACGCGCTGCTTGAAAAAGGTCTGCCCGGTCAGGTCGCGGAGCACCTTGCGCCACAGGCTGGCGCGCGTCGTCGGGAAGGGCTTCGACAGCGAAAGGTCGGGATCCTCCGGCTGCTGCGTGAACTTGTGATGCTGGAGATGATAGGTGCGATAGGCGATCAGATCCGATCCCACCGCGGCGCCGGTCAGCCATTGGCCGAGGAAATTATTCACTTTCCGGTTCGGATGCAGCGCCCCGTGCGCGGCGTCGTGCATCAGGATCGCGAGTCCGAGTTGGCGCCCGCCGACAAAAATGACCGCGAGGAGCCAGGCGGCAGGGTTCTGCGTCCACGCCGCGAGCGCGACAAGCGCGACGCTGACGATCCACGCATGGGCGACAAGCCAGACGCCGCGCCAGCGCGACGGCGCGGTGATTGCGGCCCATTCGCCGCGATCGAAAAAGCGGTCGGGCGGAAAGAGGCGGACGGCAGCCATGGGGCGACTATAACGAGCCCAGATCCGAAACCAAACCCCTTCCGTTTTGGCACAGTAATGGGGTTAATCGGCTCCATCTGGTAAGGATTTGGAAACCCCTTTGGGACAGGGATTGCCCCGACCAGACGTGCGGGAACAGGCGGAAAACTTGGGGGTTCGACACAAAATTGCCAGGCCGGCTGCCAGTCTGTCGTCGTCCGACGACACGCTGTTCCATTCACCGGAGTTCGTGACGCGCCTGATGCGCGTCGCGCAATTGTGGCACTATGTGTTCGTCGGGCGCGCACTGGCATTCTTCGTTTACGCATTCTTTCCCGGCGTCGCCGGCTTTCTCGATCAACCCTCGCAATGGCTGGTGATGGCGGCCGGCCTCGGCTGCGACCTGATCCTTGCCATCGTCGGACAGCTGACGCGCACACGCCGAACATTATTGTCCGAACGGCTGCCCCCTTTCATTATGCTGTGCATGGGGCTGATCGCGCTGGGCACGATGCTGGCGTCGGCGGCGATGTTCGCCGCCATCGCGGTGCACGACGAGCGGTTCTATTTCGATGCCTTTGCAGCGATCCAGTTGGGCTCGATCCTTGTCGCCGCTTCGGCCGCGGCGATCGTCCGCCCCGCCTTTTTCGCCTTCGCCGGCGCGACTGCGCTGGGCGGCGCACTCGGCATCGCGTCCTGGCCCTTTGCCGTGGCCGGGCTGGTTTTTCTTGGCCTGCTGATCGTGATGATGCGCGAGGATATCCGGCACCAGCGCCGCGCGACCCAGTCGGCGCGCCTGTCAATCAGCGACCAGCAGCGCGCGCTCGGCCTGATGCGCGATTTCGAGCGCGCCGGGCGCGGCTGGTTCTGGGAAACCGACCGACACGGGCACCTCGTCTATATTTCACCGACCGTCGCGGCGAAGCTCGACCTCTCGCTGGCCGACGTCATCGGCCGGCCCTTCACCGACATCATCCGCAAGCGTATCGGCAACGACGAAAGCGAGGAACGGACACTGGGTTTCAGCCTGTCGTCGCGCACCCCCTTCAAGGAGCTGACGGTCCAGGCCGCGGTGCCGGGCGAGGAACGCTGGTGGTCGATCTCGGGTAATCCGATCAGCAACGAGCTTGGCAATTTTCAGGGCTTCCGCGGCAGCGGTACCGACCTTACCGAAAAGAAGCGCTCGGAACGCGAGATCAACCAGCTTGCGCGCTATGACACGCTGACCGGCCTCGCCAACCGGCTGCACATCACCGACCTGCTCGAACGCGCGCTGAAGAGCCACATCGGTCAGCCGCAACCCTGTGCGCTGCTGCTGCTCGACCTCGACCGATTCAAGGCGGTCAACGACACGCTGGGGCATCCGGTCGGCGACCAGCTGCTCCAGCAGGTTGCGGGGCGGTTGACGCAGATCGTCGGCGACAAGGGACAGGTCGGGCGGCTCGGCGGCGACGAGTTCCAGATCGTGCTGCCGCAGATCACCCAGCCTGAAAAATTGTCGGGCATCGCCAACGCGATCATCCTGAGCCTCGCCAAACCCTTCGCGATCGAGGGCGAGCAGGTGCGCGTCGGGTCGTCGATCGGCATTGCGGTGTCGGAGGGGCAGGGGGTGTCGGCATCGGCGCTCGTCCGCAACTCGGACCTCGCGCTCTATGCGGCGAAGGATGCCGGGCGCGGCGTCTATCGCTTCTATGCCGACGCGATGCACAACCAGGCGAGCGAGCGAAAGGCGATCGAGGATGCGCTCCGCGACGCGCTTGCCCGCGACGAATTGCAGCTGCTCTATCAACCGATCGTCGATGTGAAGAGCGAGACGATATCGGGGTTCGAGGCACTGATCCGCTGGCACCGCGGCGCAGGCGGGGCGATCAGCCCGTCGAAGTTCATTCCGATCGCCGAGGAATCGAACCTGATCGTCCCGATCGGCGAGTGGATCATCCGCACCGCCTGCGCGACGATTGCCCGGCTTGGTCCAGGTTATCGCGTCGCGGTCAATGTCTCGCCGCGCCAGTTCGCCAACGAAAAGCTGCCGGCGATCATCCTCAACGCCGTGTCGGCGGCGGGCATCCAGCCCGAACAGCTCGAGCTCGAGATTACCGAGGGGGTGTTCCTCGACGAAAGCCCCGAAAATCTGGCGATGTTCCAGAAGCTGAAGCGCACCGGGGTGCGGTTGGCGCTAGACGATTTCGGCACCGGCTATTCGTCGCTCGGCTATCTGAAGAAGGCGCCGTTCGACAAGATCAAGATCGACCAGAGCTTCGTGCTCGGAGCGGCCGACAAGAGCAGTATGAACGCCGCGATCATCTCGTCGATCGTCGGCCTTGCGTCGGCGCTCAACATGGAAACCACCGCCGAAGGGGTCGAGACCCACGACGATCTCGAACTGATCCGCGGGCTCGGGTGCAGCCATGTTCAGGGTTATATCTATGGCAAGCCGATCACGCTCGCCGAGGTGCTGACGCTTCTCCAGGAGAGCGGCGGCCGGCTTGTTGCGCACGGCTATAAGAGCGCACGCGCGCCGCGGCTCCGGACCTTCCGTACCATCAGCGTGGCCAGCGGCGGGCATGACTATGAAGCGATCGTCCGCAATATCTCGCCGCGCGGGGCGCTGATCGAGGGGCTGTGGAACGTGCCGACCGGAACGGCGCTGCAACTTCACTTCGGGCCCGGGCTGACGCTCGACGCGCAGGCGCGCTGGTCGACGGAGAACCGCGTCGGTGTCCAGTTTGCCGAAGCCGTTGATGTCGAAACGCTGATCGGGCCGGTTCAGCCCAAGGCGGCCAGGCCGCGGGTCAGCCGCGCCGCCTAAGTCTGGCGTTCCTGCTCAGGACAGGCTTAAGGCGACAAAAGACACGCATGCGCACGCCAAAAATGTCTCCTTTGTCGCTTTAGGCGGAAGAGCGGAATTTTGACGAATTCAAAGAGCCGCGCGCACGCTGGCATACTGGAATAATGTAGGAAAGCGGTGTTTTAGATGCTGGCGGATCCGCTTTGGGGTGGGAAGTGGACGGCAGCTTTCCCGCTTCGTCATCCCGGACTTGATCCGGGATCCACGACGACGGCGCAGCTATGGATCTCGGATCAAGTCCGGGATGACGAGGATGGAAACATCCCCCCTGCCGCGAAGCGGTGGGGAGGGGGACCGCTCGCGAAGCGAGTGGTGGAGGGGCCGCGACCTTGCGCCAAAGGCCCCTCCGTCAGCGCTTCGCGCTGCCACCTCCCCATGGCTTCGCCACAGGGAGGATCAACAGCCACTTCCGGTCGTGAGCGGTCGCCCCAAAAGAAAGAGGGGCCGGACAAGCCGGCCCCTGCAGTTTGTCTTCAGGGTAACCGAAAGGAATTACCAGAAGAAATCATAGATCACGTCGACCACTTCGCCCGAGTAGGTATCGACCAGAAGCGCGTCATTGTAATAGCGCACCCAGCGATAGCCCCCATAGGCGGGCGGCAGGCGGTAATAGCCGGGATCGTTGATCCAGTAGCGCGAGCTGTAGAACAGCGAGCTCAGGCCGAAACCGATGCTGAACCGCGTGTAGCCGCGCCCGCGATATGGGTTGTAATAGCGCGGCATGCGGTAATAGCTGCGGTTCCGGTCGCGATAGCTGCGCCAGTCGTAGCGACGGTCGCCGCGCCACTCGCGGTTCCAGTTGTTCCCGCGGTTGTCGCGATAGCGCCGGTCGACCCGGTTGTTGTCGTTACGGTCGTAACGCCGGTCGATCTGGCCATCGCGATTGCGGTCATACCGCCCGTCGCGCTGATCGATGCGATTGTTGTTGTTGCGATCCCAGCGGCGGTCGAGGTCGCCGTTGCGATTGCGGTCGTAGCGGCGATCGACCTGACCATTGTTGTTGCGATCATAACGCTGGTCGACCTGACCATTGCGGTTGCGGTCCCACTGGCGATCGGTGCGGCCGTCGTTGTTGCGGTCATAAGTGCCGCTGCGCTGACGCTGGACCTGCTGCTGCTGTATCTGGCGCTGCTGGACCTGGCGCTGTTCGTTGTTGCGCTGCCACCGTTGGCGCTGCTCGTTCCCGCCTTGGCCCGACTGCTGACCGTTCCAGCGGTTGCCACGATCGCCGCGCCCTTCGCCGCGCTGGGCGCGCTGAACCTGCGGTTGCTCGCTGCGCTGGACGCGCTGGACCTGCGGCTGCTCGCTACGCTGGCGCGGCGCGTCCTGACGCTGGCCACGGTTTTCGCCGCCCGAGTTTCCACGGCGCACTTCGGGACCGCGCGGGCCGCGGTCGCCCCGGTCGCCGCGCTGTGCGATCTGCACAGGCTCGCCCGAGGCTTGCGCCGCTGCCGGCGCAATGGGGGTCAGGATCGTCGTGACGACCAGCAACCCTCCCAAAATCTTCTTCATCTCGCTCGTCTCCAACTCATGTCCCATGTGCTGGAGAGACCAGCCGGGAAGATGAATCGAAAGTTATCGTCGGCAAGATGAGTCATGGCTGAACCGCGAAGTTGCCTGAGGTTCAGCTACATGAACAGCGGCTAGCGCGGCGGCTTCATCGCGGGGACGGCGTGCGCGGCGTCCTGCGGGCGGATGCCGGGGGGCGGCGCGGCGGCGATGCGTTCCTCGCCGCGCAGCACGCGGCCGGCAAGGCGAATCGCGGTGCGGATGCGCGGATAGGTGCCGCAGCGGCAGATATTGGTCATCGCCGCGTCGATCTCGGCATCGCTGGGATTGCTGTTCGACCGCAGCAGCGCCGCAGCGGCCATGATCATCCCCGACTGACAAAAGCCGCACTGCGGCACCTGTTCGGCCACCCACGCCTGCTGCACCGCATGGCTGCGGTCGCGCGAAAGACCTTCGATCGTCGTGACGAAGCGGCCTTCGCACTCGGCAATCGTGACCATGCAGCTGCGGATCGCCTCGCCATCGATGTCGACGGTGCACGCGCCGCACTCGCCGGTGCCGCAGCCATATTTGGTCCCGGTCAGGTTCGACGCGTCGCGTAGCGCCCACAGCAGGGGCGTTTCGGGTTCCATGCGATATTCGACCGGGCGGTCGTTGACCGAGAATCGCGTCATGCCGCCCCTGTTAGCGCACCGGCTGGATTAGTCACGCCAGCTCGTGTCGATCTTGTCGACCTTGCGCACCATCGCGTCGAATTCGGCCTTGCCCGCCTGTCCGGGGATCGAGGCCATGAACAGGTCGCGCTGATGAACGGCGATCACCTCGTTCGGGACGGTGATCGGCTTGCCCATGCTCATCGTCGCCATCTGGATCTCGCACGCGCGCTGAAGCGCCCAATATTTGATGAAGGCTTCGCTCAGCGTCTTGCCCATCACGACGGGGCCGTGGTTCTTGAGCATCAGGATGCGCTTGTCGCCGAGGTTCTGGACGAGGCGTTCGCCCTCTTCCTCGCGCACCGTGACGCCCTCGAAATCATGATAGGCGAGCTGGCCGGCGAAATTGCAGGCGTAGAAGTTTACCGGTTGCAGCCCGCCTTCGAGCGCGCAGACCGCGACCGTCGCGGTGGTGTGGGTGTGGATGATCGCGTGGGCGTCGGGCAGGACGCGGTGGAACAGGCTGTGCTGGACGAAGCCCGCCTTGTTGACGTGCCAGGGATTGTCCTCGTCGACCTTGTTGCCGTCGATGTCGATCTTGATCAGGTTCGACGCCGAAACCTCGCTGAAATGCAGGCCATAGGGGTTGATCAGGAAGGCGCCGTCTTCGTCGGGAACCTTCACCGTGATATGGTTGAAGATCATTTCGTCCCAGCCCATCATCGCGAAGATGCGATAGCAGGCGGCAAGCTCCTGCCGCGCCGTCCATTCGGCTTCGCTATATTTGCTGTTGCGCTTGAGCTGGGTCGCCATGGCCTGTCCCTCGTTATGATGTTAGTTTCGTCCTGCTACCTATGCCATAAGGAAGGGGCGCGGCACAATCCCGAGAGCGGACAGGGCGGTTCGATAGCGCGTCGGGCGCGGTTCGCCGCGCAGGGGCTTGCATTTCGGCGCGAATCTCTCTAGTTGGCGCTTCATCGGAACGTCGCGTGATCGCGGCGCTCTTTTTATTGCCCGAATATCGGCGATTTACGGCAAACCGGGTTGCCCGGTGGACCAAATCGTTTTGACGAACAGGAGACGACACGGCGTATGCAAATCATCGTTCGCGACAATAATGTCGACCAGGCCCTTCGCGCGCTCAAGAAGAAGCTGCAGCGTGAGGGCGTGTATCGCGAAATGAAGCTGCGCCGTCATTACGAGAAGCCCAGCGAAAAGCGCGCGCGCGAGCGTGCCGCTGCTGTCCGCCGCGCCCGCAAGATGGAGCGCAAGCGGATGGAGCGCGACGGTATCAAGTAAGACCGTCTCCCGTTCGGGATCCTGATCGTGAAAAGGGCGCTGCGGCAACGCGGCGCCCTTTTTCGTTTGCGTCCGCGCAATATTGTCTCTGGACCGGTCCTTGCGGCACCGCCTATAGGCCTCGCCAATACTTCGCGCCCTTGGGCGCCAGCGGAAGGATCGGCTGAAATGAGCGTAACGACGGTTCCATTGCGTCCGGTGAGCAAGGGCGGGCTGTGGCTGATGTGGATCGGCGTCATCGCGCTGATCGCGGCGGCGGCGGGTTTCGCCTGGTACCAGACAACCGTGCGCGACTTCGTCGTGGTGACGGCCGGCAAAGGCCCGAGCCCGACCGACGGCGATCTGGTGCTGATCAAATATAAGGGCACGCTTGGCGACGGCACCGTCTTTGACCAGCAGGAACAGGCGCCGATGCCCGTAGCGGGCGTGGTTCCGGGTTTCAGCGAGGCGCTCAAGAAGATGCAGAAGGGCGGCAGCTACAAGATCGTCATTCCGCCCGAGAAGGGCTATGGCGCCGAGGCGAAGGGGCCGATCCCCGCGAACAGCACGCTCTATTTCGACGTCGAACTGATCGATTTCCGCAGCGAGGCCGAAGTTCGCGCGATGCAGCAGCAGATGATGCAACAGCAGATGATGCAGCAGGGCGGGCCGGGTGGCCCCGGCGCCCCAGGCGCAATGCCGCCGGGCATGCCGCAGCAGTAAGCGGCTCGCTCAAAGCAAACAAAACGGCGGCGGGCTAAGTCGAGCCCGCCGCCGTTTTTGTTTTGTTGGTGCCGGCATTGCGCTCGGCCTCGCGCTCAAGCGCGACCTTGATCATTGCGACGATCGGATCGGCGAGAAACAGCCCCATCAGCCCCAGCAGCGCGCCGAACAAGATCTGCGCGCCGAGCACGAGCGCCGGGGCAAGGTCGACGGTCTTTTTTGCGACCATCGGCACGATCAGATAGCCGTCGACCGTCTGGACGATGAAATAGATCGCAATGGCTGTCTCTTA